>NZ_JBYRFX010000532.1:0-3942 GCF_057815775.1 Inquilinus sp. | reverse complement strand
GCTGCAGACGGCCATCCTGGTCGCCGGGATCGTCGTCGGCCGGTACGTGCTGCGGGTCCGGCTGTCCCAGGCGGCCTGAAGCCTCGAAGGAGCACCATGGCCAAGCTCAGCGTGGAAGATCTCGTCGTGGCCTATGGCAGCGTCACGGCAGTACGCAACGTCTCCTTCACCGTCGAGGACGGGGAGTTCGTTTCGCTTCTCGGGCCAAGCGGCTGCGGCAAAACGACGACGCTGCGCTGCATCGCCGGCCTCGAAGGCTCCTCGGCAGGAACCATCCGCATCGGTGGCGAGGTCGTGGCGGCGGACGGGCGGGACGTGCCGCCCGAGAAGCGCGGCATCAACATGGTGTTTCAATCCTATGCTGTCTGGCCCCACATGACCGTCTTCGAGAATGTCGCCTACGGTCTGCGGACGCGCCGGGAGCCTGCGGCCACTGTCGACGCCAAGGTCGGCGAGGCCCTGAAGATCGTCGGGCTTGACGGCTTCGCCGCGCGCTACGGCACCGAACTCAGCGGTGGGCAGCAGCAGCGCGTGGCGCTGGCGCGCGCCATCGTCACCTCGCCGCGGCTGCTGCTGTTCGACGAGCCGCTCAGCAACCTCGATGCCGGGCTGCGGGACCGGATGCGCTTCGAACTCGTCGAACTGCAGCGGCGGCTGGGGCAGACCTCCCTCTACGTGACGCACGACCAGTCGGAGGCGATGCTGATGAGCGATCGGATCATCCTGATGAAGAATGGCGAGATGATCCAATCCGGCAGTCCGCGCGATCTCTACGACCGGCCGGCGAGCCGCTTCGCTGCCGAGTTCATCGGCAACGCCAATATTCTGCAAGGCGACATCGTCCGCTCCGCGAGTGATGGCAGCGCGCTGGTCTCGCTGGCTGATGGACTGACGATCGAGGGGCAGTTCTCGGGACCCGATGCCATCAGGCTTTCGGGCGGCATCCTGGTCTGCATCCGGGCCGAGAGCATCCTGCGGGTGCGGGGCGCGGATGACGGCTCCAACGTCTTCGACGCGGAGGTGGCCTCGGTCAGCTTCCTCGGGCCGGTCGTCACCTGCCTACTGCGCATCGGCGGGCTCACCCTCCGCGCCGAGTTGCCGGCCCGCACCTCACCCTCCCCGGGAGAGGTCATCCGCGTCCGGATCGAGCCGGACGCGACCATCCTGATTCCGAACGGCTAGGCGCCCGTTCCATCTTTTCTGAAGGACAGACACATGCGCATCGACAGCATCGAGACCATCCTGGTCGACAAGTACCTGTTCGTCGAGATCCGGACGGATAACGGGCTCGTGGGGCTGGGTGAAGGGGGGGCCTGGGGGTTTCATGAGGCGACGGCCGGCGCCGTCCTTCGCTTCAAGGACTATCTGCTCGGGCAGGATCCGCTGCGGATCGAACACCATTGGCAGTACATGTACCGCTGGGCCCATTTTCGCGGCTCCGCCATCATGGCGGCGATCAGCGCCATCGACATCGCGCTCTGGGACATCACCGGCAAGCACTTCGAGGCTCCGGTGCATGCGCTCCTCGGCGGCAAGGTACGGGACAAGGCGCGGGCCTACTACCACGTGTTCGGCGAGACCAAGGAGGAGCTGTTCACCGGCATCGAGGATGCCAAGAAGATGGGGTTCACGGCGGTCGGGCACCTGACGCCCTTCCTCGACAGCCGCCGCGAGGTGCCGTACTTCCAGACGCATGCCGAGAAGATCGGCGACGCCGTCGACACGGTCCGGCAGTATCGCGAGATCGCCGGGCGGGGCATGGATCTCTGCATCGAGATCCACCGCCGGATGACCCCCTATGAGGCGGTCCAGCTCGGGCGGGCGATCGAGCCCTTCCACCCCCTGTTCATCGAGGATCCGATCACGCCCGACAATCTCGACGAGATGGCGTATGTCGCGGGCAAGATCTCGATCCCGATCGCCACGGGCGAGCGCATGACCTCGCTGTGGGAGTTCCAGATGCTGCTGGCCCGCAACGCGGTGCAGATGGTGCGGCCGGATGTCTGCATCGTCGGTGGCATCTCCGGCGCCCGCAAGATCGCGGCACTCGCCGAGGCATCCCATGCGGGGGTCGTGCCGCACAACCCGCTCAGCGCGGTCTCCACGGCGGCGTGCCTGCAGATCGCGGCGACGGCGCCGAACTTCGTGCTGCAGGAATTCCCGAACGACACCTGGGACGTCACCGACAAGCGGCCGGACTCCGACAGCTTCCTCATCGGCGCGGCGCGGCACGATGGCGAAGGCTTCCTGACGATCAGCGACGAGCCGGGAATCGGCATCTCGCTTCGCCCGGATGCTGCCGAGAAGTTCCCGTATCGGGCCCGCAAGATGCACACCCGGCTGCACAAGGATGGTTCCGTCGTTGACCAGTAAGGTGGGGCGACGACGGAACCGTCGAGACAGGCCCGGGCCGTTCCGTCGTGTCGCCTTTATGACCCGATTGCCATAGACCTCCCCGGCGTGGGAGGACGACTCTGCGGATGGTCGGCGGCGCGGCTCGGGCCTGAGGAGAGAATGGAAAAGCGCAAGAGTGTGCCGCTGATCGTGGCCTCGGCCATCATCATGCAGCAGATCGATTCCACCGCGCTGGCGACCGCGCTGCCCTCGATGGCCGACTCCTTCGGCGTCCCCGCCCTCAGCCTGCATTCCGCGATCACGATCTACCTGCTGTCGCTGGGCGTCTTCCTGCCGATCAGCGGCTGGGTGGCGGATCGCTTCGGTGCCCACACCGTGTTCCGCGTCGCCATCGGCATCTTCACCGTGGCCTCACTCCTGTGCGCGGCGTCGCCGAGCCTGACGACTCTCATTCTGGCCCGCATCCTGCAGGGCTTCGGCGGCGCCCTGATGCTTCCGGTCGGGCGGCTGATCCTGGTGCGCTCTGTCTCGCCGGCCGAGCTGGTGTCGGCGATGATCCTGATGGGCCTGCCGGCGGTGATCGGCCCTGCCGTCGGTCCGCTCCTTGGCGGCTTCATCACGACATTCGCCTCCTGGCGGTGGATCTTCTGGATCAACCTGCCGGTGGGCCTACTGGGGATCGTGCTGACCACGCTGTTCATCGAGCCCGTCCGGCCATCCGAGCCCAAGCCGTTCGACTGGCCCGGCTTCATCTTCACCGGCCTGGGCATCGGCGCGCTGATCTTCAGCCTGGATTCGATGGGGCGGGGAGGTGGCCAAGAGACCTTGTGGCTCGCCGCCGCCGGCGCGGCCGCCCTAGCACTCTATGGACTGCATGCGCGCCGCACCCCGCATCCGATCCTGGATCTCCGTCTGTTCCGGCTGCCTGCGTTCCGGTCCAGCATGCTGGGTGGGTCGCTGTTCCGGATCGGCTTCGGCGCCCTGCCCTTCATGCTGCCGCTGCTGATGCAGGAGGTGTTCGGGTACACACCATTGGAGTCGGGCGGGATCACCTTCGTGTCCGCCATCGGCGCCTTCGGCATGCGGACGGTGGCGCGACGGATCCTGCACCGGTTTGGTTTCCGCCGCGTGCTCATCTGGAACGCCCTGATCGCCAGCGCCTCCATGGCGCTCTGCGCCACGTTCACGGCGGGCATGGCTCCGTATGTCATGATGATCGTGATCTTCACGGGTGGCGTGTTCCGCGCGCTCCAGTTCACCAGCATCAACACCCTGGCCTTCGCCGAGCCCTCGGCGACCGAGATGAGCCACGCCACGGCGTTGTCCCAGATGGCGCAGCGGATCTCGCAGAGCGTCGGCGTGGCCTTCGCCGCCACTCTGCTGCACCTGTTCAGCGGCGGGGCGCTGCATCCGACCGGCCATGCCTTCGAATTGGCGTTCCTGGTGGTGGCGCTGGTGTCCTCGCTGTCGTTCCTGTCGTTTGTGGCGCTGCCAGGGACGGCCGGCGACGTGCTCGCCGGGCGGGTGCGCGAACCGGCCTGATGCTCACGGGTGAGGCCGATGGCAGGCGGAATTGACTGATGTCGG
>NZ_JBYRFX010000531.1:0-10225 GCF_057815775.1 Inquilinus sp. | reverse complement strand
TCTCCCGCAAGCGGGAGAGGCAACACGTTGCCCCTGATGCGATCGGATGATCTGATCCGCTCCAGCCCGCCTCTATTCCACCCCGGCGTCGCGGCGCAGCTCGGCGCGCAGCTCCTGGGTCAGCGAGGCCCAGTGCTGGTTGGTCAGGGCGCCGTGCAGGGCGTAGAGCGCGTTGACGGTGATCTTCTCCGGCTGCGCCAGCTTCAGGCGCTGCCAGGCCGCGATCGGGCCGATGGCACGCAGCTCCGTCTCGGTGTTGATGCCGATCTCGGCCAGCCAGTCGGCGGTCTTCGGGCCCAGATTGGGCAAGGTGGCGATCGGGCGCTCTCTCTCATGGCCGCAGCAGCCCCATGATGTCCTGTACCTCGGCCAGCGTCGGCGCGGCCAGGGCCGCCGCCTTCTCGCCGCCCTGGCGCAGCACCCCGTCGACATGGCCGGGATCGGCCATCAGCCGGCGCATCTCGGCGCCGATCGGCCCCAGCACGGACACGGCGATGTCGGTCAGCGCGCCCTTGAACGCCGAGAACGGTGTGCCGCCGAATTCGGCCAGCACCGCCGGGATGTCCTTGCCGGCCAGCGCGCCGTAGATGTTGACCAGGTTCTCGGCCTCGGGCCGCGCCTCCAGCCCTTCGGCCTCGGTCGGCAGCGGCTCGGGGTCGGTCTTGGCCTTGCGGAACTTCAGCGCGATGGTGTCGGCGTCGTCGGTCATGTTGATGCGGCTGTAGTCGGACGGATCCGACTTGCTCATCTTCTTCGACCCGTCGCGCAGGCTCATCACCCGCGTCGCCGATCCCAGGATCTGCGGCTCCGGCAGCGGGAAGAACTCGACGCCGTAGCGCTGGTTGAACGACTGGGCGATGTCGCGGGTCAGCTCCAGATGCTGCTTCTGGTCCTCGCCGACCGGCACATGGGTGCCCTTGTACAGCAGGATGTCCGCCGCCATCAGCACGGGATAGGCCAGCAGGCCGTGCATCGCCGAATCCTGCTGCTTGCCGGCCTTGTCCTTGAACTGGGTCATCCGGCGCAGCCAGCCCAGCGGGGTGACGCAGGAGAACAGCCAGGCCAGCTCGCTGTGGCCGGGCACCTGGCTCTGCGCGAACAGGATGCTGCGGGCCGGGTCGATGCCGACCGCCAGCAGCGTCGCCGCCAGCTCGCGGATATGGGCCCGCAGCTCGACCGGGTTCTGCGGCTGGGTCAGGGCGTGCAGGTCGACGACGCAGTAGATCGTCTCGAACTCCGCCCCGTCCTGCAGCGCCACCCAGTTCCGCACCGCGCCGAGGTAGTTGCCGAGATGCATGTTGTGGGTGGGCTGGATGCCCGAGAAGATGCGCTTCATGTCCGCCGGTGCCGCAGAGGGTTGGGGAGGCTCGGTTTATGGCCGGGCCGGAGCAGCCGGGTCAACCCGGCAGATGCTTGCGACGGCGGAACCGGACCAGTTCGCCGCGATCGACGGCGCCGAATAGCAGGCACAGCGTCGCGTAGAGGACGGTACCGCCGGCGATCAGCGACGCCAGCGCGCCGCCGCCGGCGGCGCCCAGCAGGTGCCGGCCCAGCAGCAGCCCGGCCGCCATGCCCAGCGCGGCCAGCACGATCCGCCAGCCCCGACGCCGCAGACCGGCATCGACCGGCAGGGCGCCGCGGCGGTGCAGCGCCCAGGCCAGCAGCCCGGCATTGGCCCAGGCCGAGACGCCTGTCGCCAGCGCGATGCCGACATGGCCCAGCGGCCGCATCAGGATCACGGCGCCGGTGATGGCCAGGAGGGTGGCGACGGCACCGGTGCGCATCGGCGTCGTCGTGTCCGCCCGGGCGAAGCAGAGGGTCGAGAACACCCGCACCAGGATATAGGCCGGGATGCCCAGGGCGTAGGCGGCCAGGGCGCCGGAGACGGCGATGGTCTGCGCCGGGCCGAAGGCGCCGCGTTCGAACAGGGTGTGGATGATCGGGCCGGCCAGGGCGACCAGCCCGGCGGCGGAGGGCAGGCCCAGCAGCAGGCCGTATTCGATCGCCCGGCTCTGCGTCGCCGCCACATCCCCCGGCCGGTTCTCGACCAGCAGGCGGGTGAGGGTGGGCAGCAGGGCGGTGCCCAGCGCGATGCCGACGATCCCGAGGGGCAGCTGGGTCAGCCGGTCGGCGTAATACAGGGCGCTGACCGCGCCGGCCGGCAGGAAGCTGGCGATCAGCGTGTTCAGGAACATCTGGATCTGGGTGATGCCGGCGCCGACCGCACCCGGTCCCATCAGCACCAGCAGCCGGCGCAGGCGGGCGCCGATGCGCGGCCGCATCAGCCGGATCGACACGCCGTGGCGGCGGCAGGCCAGGGCCAGCCAGACCAGTTGGGCGATGCCGGACAGCGTGACCCCGACCGCCAGCGCCCGGCCGGGCGACCCCGCGATGTGGGTGCCGAACAGCAGGGCCACGATCAGCACCAGGTTGAACAGGATCGGCGCCGCGGCGAAGGGGGCCAGCTTTTCCTGCGCGTTCAGCACGCCGCCCAGCAGGGCCGACACCGACATCAGCAGCAGATAGGGGAAGGCCAGGCGGGCATAGTCCAGCGCCAGGGCCTGGCGGCTCGGGTCGGCGACGAAGCCGGGGGCGATCACCGCCAGGATGGCGGGCATGGCCAGCAGGGCCAGGATGGTCAGCGGGATCAGCACGGCCAGCATCGCCGCCAGCACCTCACCGGCGAAATCCAGCGCCGCACGCGGGCCGCGCTCGCCGCGCTCGGCCGCGTATTGCGGCACGAAGGTGACCATGAAGGCGCCGTCGGCGAACAGCCGGCGCGCCAGGTTCGGCAGCTTGACCGCGATGACGAAGGCGTCAGCCATCGGCCCCGCGCCCAGCAGCGCGGCGGTCAGGATATCGCGGGCGAATCCGGCAATCCGGCTGACGGCCGTCAACCCACCGACCGTCGCCACGCCGCGCAGCAGGGACATGGGCGCAGCTTTAGCCGGGTTTTACGGCTGCGGAAAGGCGGCGCGCGATGCGGTAGTATGCGCACAGGCCTGCGGCAAGCCGCCGGCGAGGTGTCCTTTGGCGGATCGGATTCCGGCGCGCTTGACAGCGTCCCGGCGCCGCAGGAAAGTGGCGGCCCATTTGTATGAGGATTAGCGGCGCCGGATGAACCGGGCCCGAGCCAGGGAGGAGCACATGAGATTCAGACACCAGACGGGGCGCCGACCTTGATGCCGGCGCCGCGGTCGACCCGGCCGTCGAACCGGGGCGGCCTGTCCGCTGCCGGGCGATGCCCGGGCCTCCGTGCGGCCTTGTCTTGCCCGGGCTGCAGGCGCCACACTCCATCCAAGCGCAGGAAAGCGAATGGTTCGGCTTAGGCGGCCCTGGGGGGCGGTTCATCCCGTGGGACGTCGCGTCGAAACCGGCCGCCGGGGCCATGCCGTTTCGGCACCTCCGGCGGCTCATCATAAAATCGAGGGAGAGATCATTTGAGCACGATGAAATCCGCAATCGCGGCAGTGGCGCTGGGGCTTTTCGCCCTCGCCTCCCAGGCACAGGCAGCTGACAAGGGCCTCGTCGGCGTCTCCATGCCGAACAAGGTCTCGGCGCGCTGGATCGCCGACGGCGACAACATGGTCAAGACGCTCCAGGCCAAGGGCTACAGCGCCGACCTGCAATATGCCGGCGACGACATCCCGACCCAGCTGTCGCAGATCGAGAACATGGTCACCAAGGGCGCCAAGGTGCTGGTGATCGCCTCGATCGACGGCACCACGCTGACCTCCGTGCTGCAGCAGGCGCATGACGCCGGCATCAAGGTCATCGCCTATGACCGCCTGATCCGCGACACGCCGAACGTCGACTACTACACCACCTTCGACAATTTCCAGGTCGGCGTCCTGCAGGCGGGCTCGCTGGTCAGCGCGCTCGGCGTCAAGGACGGCAAGGGCCCGTTCAACATCGAGCTGTTCGGCGGGTCGCCGGACGACAACAACGCCTTCTTCTTCTACAACGGCGCGATGTCGGTGCTGCAGCCCCTGATCGACGCGGGCAAGCTCAAGGTCGTCAGCGGCCAGTTCGGCATGGACAAGGTCGGCACCCTGCGGTGGGACCCGGCGACGGCCCAGTCGCGCATGGACAACCTGCTGTCGGCCTATTACGGCGACAAGCGGGTCGACGCCGTGCTGTCGCCCTATGACGGCCTGTCGATGGGCATCCTCGCCTCGCTGCAGGCGGTGGGCTACGGCACGACCGACCGGCCGCTGCCCTACGTCTCCGGCCAGGATGCGGAAATCCCGTCGGCCAAGTCGATCATCGCCGGCGAGCAGTACTCGACCGTGTTCAAGGACACGCGCGACCTGGCCAAGGTCACCGTCGACATGATCGATGCGGTCATGTCGGGCAAGGAGCCCCAGGTCAACGACACCAAGACCTACAACAACGGGGTCAAGGTGGTGCCGTCCGAGCTGCTGAGCCCGGTGCTGGTGACCAAGGCCAACCTGCAGAAGGTGCTGGTCGACGGCGGCTACTACAAGGCCGACCAGCTGAAGTGAGTTGATGCGGGCCTGAACCGGCCTGCGTCATGGGTGTTCGATGCCGTCATTGCGTGCTTCGGCCGTCGCCGGGGCCGCAATGACGGCTCTTTCGATCGAGACATTCGGGTAAAAGTTCCGGCATGGACAACATTCTCGAGATGCGCGGCATCACCAAGACGTTTCCGGGCGTCAAGGCGCTCAGCAACGTCAATCTCGCGGTCAGCCGGGGCGAGATCCATGCCGTGGTCGGCGAGAACGGGGCCGGCAAATCCACCCTGATGAAGGTGCTGTCCGGCGTCTATCCACACGGCTCCTATTCCGGCGAGATCCATTACGAGGGGCAGAAGCGGGAGTTCGGCGGCATCGCCGACAGCGAAAGCCTCGGCATCATCATCATCCACCAGGAACTGGCGCTGGTGCCGCTGCTGTCGATCGCCGAGAATCTGTTCCTCGGCAACGAGGTGGCGACGCGGGGCGTCATCGACTGGAACGAGACGCTGGTTCGGGCCCGGGCGCTGCTGCAGAAGGTCGGGCTGAAGGAAAATCCGGCGACGCTGGTGACCAATATCGGCATCGGCAAGCAGCAGCTGGTCGAGATCGCCAAGGCCTTGTCGAAGAAGGTCAAGCTGCTGATCCTCGACGAGCCGACGGCCAGCCTGAACGAAAGCGACAGCGACGCGCTCTTGGACCTGCTGCTCGAATTCAAGCGCCAGGGCATCTCCTCGATCCTGATCTCGCACAAACTGAACGAGATCACCAAGGTCGCGGATTCGATCACCATCCTGCGCGACGGCGCGACGATCGAGACGCTCGACGCCCGGGGCGGCCAAGTCAACGAGGACCGGATCATCAAGGGCATGGTTGGCCGCGACCTGACCGACCGCTATCCCGAGCGCGAGCCGAAGCTGGGCGAGACCCTGTTCGCGGCGGAGGGCTGGAGCGTCTATCACCACCTCCATGCCGACCGGCACATGATCAAGGGCGTCGACATCAATGTCCGCGCCGGCGAGGTGGTGGGCATCGCCGGGCTGATGGGGGCCGGGCGGACCGAATTCGCCATGAGCGTGTTCGGCCGGTCCTACGGCCAGAAGATCACCGGCAAGGCCTCGATGCGCGGCAAGCCGGTCGATCTCGCCACCGTCCCCAAGGCGATCGCCGCCGGCTTGGCCTATGTCACCGAGGATCGCAAGCAGCTGGGCCTGATCCTGGGTGATTCGATCCAGCACAACATTCCGCTCGCCCATCTCGACGGTGTGTCCAAGCACGGCGTGGTCGACGAGATGCGCGAACTCGCGGTCGCAATCGATTACCGGCGCAAGCTCAACATCCGCTCCTCCGGCGTGCAGCAGCAGGCGGTCAACCTGTCCGGCGGCAACCAGCAGAAGGTGGTGCTGAGCAAGTGGCTGTTCGCGGGGCCGCAGGTGCTGATCCTCGACGAGCCGACCCGCGGCATCGATGTCGGCGCCAAATACGAGATCTACACCATCATCAACCAGCTGGTCGCCTCGGGCAAAGGCGTCATCATGATCTCGTCCGAGATGCCCGAGCTCTTGGGCATGTGCGACCGGATCTATGTCATGAACGAAGGCCGCATCGTCGCCGAGATGCAGGCCGAGGACGCATCACAGGAAAACATCATGCGGGCGATCATGCGATCGAAGGAAAATATGCCCCGGGAGGCACGGCCGTGAGCACCGAAACCACTGCCCTGCAGACACGCGTGAACAGCCGGATCGGCGAGTTCCTCAAGAACAACATCCGCGAATACGCGATGCTGCTGTCGCTCGTCGCGATCATGATCTTCTTCCAGTTCGCGACCGAAGGGCGGCTGTTCACGCCGCTGAACCTGACCAACCTGATCCAGCAGAACAGCTACGTCGTCGTCCTGGCGCTCGGCATGCTGCTGGTCATCGTCAGCGGCCATATCGACCTGTCGGTCGGGTCGATCGCCGGCTTCGTCGGCGCGGTCGGCGGCGCCCTGATGGTGTGGGAAGGCGTCGATCCCTGGCTGGCCTGCCTCGCCTGCCTGATGCTGGGGGCCGTGATCGGCGCCGCCCAGGGCTATTTCATCGCCTATCGCAAGATCCCATCCTTCATCGTCACCCTGGCGGGCATGCTGGCGTTCCGCGGCCTGTGCATGATGACGCTGAACGGCGAACGGGCCGGGCCGGTGCCGAGCAACTTCCAGAAGATGTCCTCGGGCTTCATCGCCGACCTGCTCGGGTCGGTGCCGGATGTGTTTTCGGGCGGCACCGGCAAGATCTGGGTCACCACCCTGCTGATCGGCCTCGCGGTGCCGATCCTGCTGGTGATGTCCAGCATCCGCGGCCGGCGCAACGAGATCCGCCATGGCGTCGAGCAGGAGCCGCTGCTGTTCTTCCTGGTCAAGACCGCGGCGACCCTGGTCGCCCTGGCCGGGCTCGGCTACCTCCTCTCCACCTATAACGGCCTGCCGAACATCCTGATCCTGATGGGGGTTCTGGTCGTCCTCTATGCCTTCGTCACCACCCGCACCACCATCGGCCGCCGCATCTATGCCGTCGGCGGCAACCAGAAGGCGGCCAAGCTTTCGGGCATCAACACCGAGCGGCTGGTCTTCTTCACCTTCGTCAACATGGGGGTGCTGGCGGCGCTGGCCGGCCTGATCACCACGGCGCGCCTGACCTCGGCGACGCCGCAGGCCGGCACCCAGTACGAACTCGACGCCATCGCCGCCTGCTTCATCGGCGGCGCCTCGGCCTCGGGCGGCGTCGGCAAGATCACCGGCGTGGTGATCGGCGCCTTCATCATGGGCGTGATGAACAACGGCATGTCGATCCTCGGCCTCGGCATCGACCTGCAGATGGTCATCAAGGGCCTGGTGCTGCTCGCCGCTGTCGCCTTCGACGTCTACAACAAGAACAAGGGCTGATCCCAGCGTCGGCGAAGCTGATCGCGAGGTCGGCGAAGCCGATCCCGCCCGGGTCGGCACTTGCCGATCCCGGCGCGGGCGAAGCCCGTCGCCAGCGTCTGGCGGGAACAAAATCCGGTTCAGTCGCTTTCTGCGGGCGGGCGGTTTAACCGCTCGCCGCAGCCACTGACGACGAGATCCCGCGATGCAGACCCTGTCCGCCTTCCCGACCCGGCCGTTGCGGGTGCACGCGCCCAAGCCGAAGACGATCCGCCGCATCGTCCTGCTGATCGTTCTCGAGCTGGTCCTGATCGGGATGCTCGCCGCCCTGTTCCTGTGGATGGCGCCGCCGCTGCTGAACGATGCGCGGATCCGGCAGAACCCGGCGATCGCCGAAGATGGTGAGCTGGTGGACGGCAAGTGCCAGACCAAGCTGATCATGACCTTCTGCGACGCCACCCTGACGGCGCCGGGGCCGGACGGCACCGCCTTCCGCTCCGACGTCTCCTACTTCTTCCTCGACGTCCATCTCGGCGATTACGACACCGAGGTGGTGCAGAGCGCCGACGACCCGCATCTGCTGACCACCACCCTGGGCCTCGATTATTTCTGGGACCGGGTGCTGTGTTTCATCGCGGCCGTGGTGCTGCTGGTCATCGGCGTCATCGGGATGCCGCGCGGCATGCTCCGCCAGAACCGCGGCGAGCGTGAGGCCCTGGCCCTGGACGGCCAGGTGCTGACCCCGGTGCCGGTGACCATCCTCAGCGGCCGCAAGGTCAAGCGCATCATCACCTGGAAGTTCAGCTATCCGGCGGCCGGCCGCGAGGCGAAGGCGGATGCGACCACGGCCAAGGACTTCCTGCCCTTCACCCTCGATGCCCAGGGCAAGCGCGCCCTGGCCGTGACCGGCGCGTCGGGCGGCACGCCGTTCCTGCTCGATGCCGGCCTGACCCGGCTGGAGCTGACCGACGCGGAGCGCGAGGCCCTGCTGGAGGCCCAGCGGCAGGACCAGGCGTCAATCGCCTGATGGTTCGGCCCCCGGATTGTAGTCCCACAACGCGTGGAAGTGGTGCAGCGGCCCGTGGCCGCTGCCCACCGACAGCCGGTCGCTGGCCGCCAGCGCCCCGGTCAGGTAGCTCTTGGCCTCCCGCACCGCCCCCTCCAGCCGAGTATGCTGCGGCAGCAGCGCCGCGATCGCGGCCGACAGGGTGCAGCCGGTGCCGTGGGTGTTGCGGGTGGCGATCCGCGGCGCGTTCAGGATGGTGGTGCCGGACGGGGTCATCAGCAGGTCGGGGCTCTCCGCCCGGTCGTCGAGATGGCCGCCCTTCAGCAGCACGGCCCGCGGCCCCAGCGCCAGCAGCGCCGTGGCGATCTCCGGCATCTCGCTGAACCGCTCCACCGGGCGGCAGCCCAGCAGGTCGGCCGCTTCCGGCAGGTTCGGGGTGACCAGCTCGGCCAGCGGCAGGATCTCCTCGCGCAGCGCCGCGACGGCGTCCTCGCGCAGCAGCCGGTCGCCGCTCTTGGCCACCATGACCGGGTCGACCACCACCCGGGTCAGCCCGTGCCGGCGCAGGGCGTCGGCCACGGCACGCACGATGTCGGCCGTGGCCAGCATGCCGATCTTGACCGCATCGATCCGCACATCGGCCAGCAGGCAGTCGATCTGCCTGGTGACGAAGGCCGGCGACACCAGCTCGATCGCCTCGACCCCGCGGGTGTTCTGGGCGACCAGCGCGGTGATCACGGCGGTGCCGTAGACGCCAAGGGCGGAAAAGGCCTTGAGGTCGGCCTGGATGCCGGCGCCGCCGGACGGGTCGGTGCCGGCGATGCTCAGGAAGTTGAAGATCATGCCGTGCCCCTGCCATTGGTCACCGCGGCGCGGATCGCCCGGGCCGCGGCCTCCGGGTCGGCGGCGGCGCAGATCGCCGACACCACGGCGACGCCGTCGGCCCCGGCCGCGACGACGCTGGCCGCCAGGGCCGCATCGATGCCGCCGATGCCGACCACCGGCAGCGGCACCAGCCCGCGCAACGCGCGGAAGCCAACGATGCCGATCGCCGGCCGTGCCTCGGCCTTGGTCGAGGTGGCGAAGACCGGGCCGATGCCGGCGTAATCGGCGATGGCGGTGTCGACGGCCTGGGCCTCCGCCGCGTCATGCACGGTGATGCCGATGATGATCTCGCGGCCCAGCAGCCGGCGCGCGGTCTCCGCCGGCATGTCGCGGTCGCCCAGATGCACGCCGTCGGCCCCGACGGCCAGGGCCACGTCGATCCGGTCGTTGATGATCAGCGGGATGCTGTGCGGCGCCAGCACCGCCTGCAGCTGCCGTGCCGCCTCGATCAGGCCACGCGTGGTGGCATCGGGGTCGCGCAGCTGCACCAGGGTGACGCCGCCCCGCGCCGCCGCCTCGGCCACCGCCGCGACGCCGCGCGGGCCGCTCAGCCTGGTGTCGGTGACCAGATAGACCGACAGGTCGAAGCGCCGACGCCCCGTCGATCCGAATGCTTGAAACGCCATCGATTTCTCCGCCGCCGCGAGGGGGGAGCCCGGCGATCGATCCGGAGGGATCGGAGCCCGAAGGGGCATCGCATGACGGCTCCCTTCGCTGGCATGACCCAGATCAGGTTCGACGGGTCTGCTCTCAGAGCCCGTCTGGAAACGCGCCAAACGGCCGTCTGATGGCGGTTTTTCTGCTTCCGGTGCTCACGGACGTAGAGGTCCGCTGCGCTCCGGTGCTCAAAACCACCACCAGCCGACTCACGCCAACACGTTTCCAGACGGGCTCTCGGCCCGATACCGGGCACCCCGCGTCACTTCCGGATCGGAGGCTCGCAAGGGCCGGGCGGGG
>NZ_JBYRFX010000530.1:0-2783 GCF_057815775.1 Inquilinus sp. | reverse complement strand
ATTCCTGGCGGAGCTGGCCAAGCGCGGCATCCGGGTGGCCGACACCACGGCCTGGGACCCTTAGGCGACACGAATCTTCGGGCGATCGGCCGTGGTCGGCATGGCCGCGGCGGTGCCCCAAGGAGAGCCCGAAACGGGCGGCGGACATGACAAGGAGGAACGACGCATGAAGATCGGCAAATGGCTCGTGGCAGGATTGGCGCTCCTGCCGATGCTCGGCATCGGCGGCGCGAGGGCTGGGACGCTGGACGACATCACGTCGCGCGGTGAGCTGCGCGTGGCGGTGCAGACGCAGGGCCCGCCCTATTCCATGGTCGACAAGAACGGCGCACGGACCGGCAGCTCGGTCGAGCTGGCCGAGCTGATGGGCAAGGAAATGGGGGTGAAGGTCACCTTCCTGGACTTCGACTGGGACGGGCTGATCCCGGCGCTGCTGTCCGGCAAGGCCGACCTCCTGGTCGGCGACATGACCCCGACCCTGGCGCGGGCCATGAAGGTCGGCTTAACCAAGCCGTTCATGTACACGGGCAGCGCCGTCTTCGCCAAGACGGGCGGCAAGTTCAGCTCGACCGCGGACTGCAAGGCGCCGGGCACCCGGATCGCCGTGCTGCTGGGCGCCACCGGCGAGAAGGAAGCCAAGGCCGCCTTCCCGGATGCCGAGATCAAGAGCTACAAGGGCGGCGGGCCGCTGCTGCTCGATGCGGTGAACAACGACCAGGCGGATTGCGGCGTCAACGACGTCTCCGCCGTGACCGGCCAGTCCAGTGCCTACCCGGCCGGCACCTTCACGATCATGCCGCAGATCCTGTCCAAGGAGCCGCTGGCCTTCGCCGTGCGCTACGATTCGCAGGACCTGCTGATCTGGATGAACCTGTTCCTCGACCAGACGACGCTCGACGGCCGCCTGCAGAAGAACCTCGATTACTGGGTCAATTCGGACGACTGGAAGAAAGACCACTGACCCGAACGACAGGTTTCGGGCGGATCCGCACGGCCATCGGGCCGGGCGGGTCCGGGCCCCGAAGGATGGCCGGTCGCATGGCTGGCAGAGGGGGAGGGGCGGCAGACCATGCTCGGTAACTTCAGCTTTCGCGTGATCCTGGAATCCCTGCCCGCCTTCGGGTCCGGGCTGGCGACCACGCTGTGGCTGTCCCTGCTCGCCTTCGCCGGGGCCCTGGCGGTCGGGATCATCGCCTGCGCCCTGAAGCTGCAGCACAGGGCGCTGCTGCGCGCCCCGGCGGTGGTCTTCATCGACGCGATCCGCGCCACGCCGCTGCTGGCGCAGCTGTACTTCCTGTATTTCGGGCTGCCCCGGCTCGGCATCGTCCTGCCCGAGCTGGTCGTCGGCATCCTGGCCCTGTCGCTGAACAGCGGCGCCTATGTCGCCGAAATCATCCGGGCGGGCATCCTGTCGATCCCGCGCGGGCAGGTCGAGGCCGGCATCTCCTCCGGCATGACCTTCGCCCAGCGCATGCGCCTCGTCATCCTGCCGCAGGCCTTCAAGGTGACGATCCCGCCGCTGCTGGGCCAGGCGATCGTGCTGGTGAAGGATTCCGCGCTGCTGTCGCTGATCGCCGTCGCCGAACTGACCCGCGCCGGGCAGAGCCTGGCCTCCGACCGCTTCATGCCGGCGGAGGCCTTCATCACCACCGCCGCCTGCTACCTCATCCTCTATTACGGCCTGAAGGCCCTGGCGGCATTGTCGGCGCGCTGGGTCGGCCTGCAGCCGGCCCGCCGGGATAGGCCCGCATGATGATCTGGCAACAGCTGCAAAGCCTCGTCGGCAGCTATCCCCTGGCGCTCCGCGGCCTGGGCACCACCGTGGCGGTGTCGCTGATCGGCCTGCTTGCCGGGTCGCTGGTCGGCTTCGCCATGGGCATGCTGCGGGCCGGGGGCAATCGCGTGGTGCGGCTGGTGATCGGGGCATGGGTCGACCTGATCCGGGGCACGCCGTTCCTGGTGCAGATCTTCCTGATCTTCTTCATCCTGCCGGAGGCCGGCATCGAGCTGGAGGCGTTCACCGCCGGCGTCATTGCGCTCAGCAACCTGGCGGCCTGCTTCATCTGCGAGATCGTGGCGGGCGGCATCGGCGCGGTGCCCAAGGGCCAGGTCGAGGCGGCGCTGGCCTCCGGCCTGTCGCGGTGGCAGCGGATGCGGCATGTGGTGCTGCCCCAGGCGATGCGGATCATCCTGCCGCCGCTGGTCGGCCAGTACGTGCTGCTGATCAAGGATTCTTCGGTCGTGTCCGCGATCGGGCTGACCGATTTGACCCGGGTCGGCTGGCTCGTGGTGCAGCGCGTGCCCAACGGGCTCCTGGTCTTCGGCCTCGTCGGCCTCGGCTATTTCATCGTGTGCTATCCGCTGCTCGCCATCGCCCGCCGGATCGAACGCCGCATGGGTGCCGCCCATGCCGAAATCCAGCTGTGACGACGCGCCGGCCGCGCATCCAGGAGGGCAGCAGACCGTGATCGAATTCCGCGGCGTCAACAAATGGTTCGGCCCACTGCATGTGCTGCGCGAGGTGACGCTCGACGTGCAGCCCAAGGAGGTGGTGGTGGTCTGCGGCCCGAGCGGCTCGGGCAAGAGCACGCTGATCCGCTGCATCAACGGGCTGGAGACGATCAAGAGCGGCGACCTCGTGGTCGACGGCCAGCGCCTGGGCGACCCCGCCACCGACATGCCGCGGCTGCGCACCGAGATCGGCTTCGTGTTCCAGCAGTTCAACCTGTACCCGCACAAGACCGCGCTGCAGAACGTCACGCTGGCGCCGATCCATGTGCGCC
>NZ_JBYRFX010000529.1:0-3019 GCF_057815775.1 Inquilinus sp. | reverse complement strand
ATTACTGGCCGTTTTCACTGCTCAGCCGGCAGCCGACACCCTACGTGACCACGCTGCACGGGCGGCTCGATCTGCCAGAGTTGACCCGTGTATATGATTGTTTCGAAGATGCGCCCCTGGTCTCGATCTCGGATGCGCAGCGCCGGCCGCTGCCGCGCGGCAACTTCGTCGGCACGGTGCATCATGGGCTGCCGCCGAACCTGCTGACACCCCAGCCGGGCCAACGCGACTACCTGGCGTTCCTCGGGCGCATTTGCCCGGAAAAATCGCCGGACCGCGCGATCAGCATCGCCCGTGCCGCCGGAATGAAGCTGAAAATTGCCGCCAAGGTTGATCGGGTCGACCGCGAGTATTTCGAGACGACGATCCGGCCGCTGATTGATGGCGACCAGATCGAAATGATCGGTGAGATCGGTGATGCCGAGAAGCCGGCGTTCCTGAGCGGGGCGAAGGCCATGCTGCTGCCGATCGACTGGCCGGAGCCGTTCGGCCTGGTCATGATCGAGGCGATGGCATGCGGCACCCCAACCATTGCGTTCCCGGCCGGGTCGGTGCCGGAAGTCATCGATCATGGCGTCACCGGCTACATCGTGCATGACGAGACCTCCGCAGTGGCCGCGCTCGGCCGGCTCGACAAGCTGTCGACAAATGTGATCCGGGAGCGTTTCGAAACCCGCTTCACTGCGCGCCGGATGGCCGAAGACTACGTGGCGCTCTATCGGCGCATGGCGGTGAAATCCCGCCCGGCCTTGCGTGTTGTGACCTGATGTGACGTTGGGCCCAGCCGTATCGTAAGACCCCCACGTGCCACGCCGGTTTGTGGCATGCGGGGCGAGATGCCACGACGGTCTGCAAACAGGCTGTTGCTAAAGCACATCCCCACCGGCCCCGGGCTGGTCAAATCAAAACGGTTCCGCTTCACTGCCTGTCGTTAACGATGGCCAAATGAGGAACCGCAATGGCTGCAGGGCAGGATTACGACTACATCATCGTCGGTGCGGGATCCGCCGGCTGTGTGCTGGCCAACCGCCTGAGCGCCAATCCGGCCAATCGTGTGCTGCTGCTGGAGGCGGGGGGCAAGGACACCGACCCCTGGATCCACATCCCGGCAGGTTTCTACCGCAACATCTATAATCCGAAGGTCGCCTGGTATTTCGAAACCGAGCCGGTGCCCGAGATGCACAACCGGCGGATTTCGTGGCCACGAGGCAAGGTGCTGGGTGGATCCTCCTCGATCAATGGCCTGATCTACATCCGCGGGCAACGCCAGGATTTTGACCTGTGGCGGCAGCTCGGCAACGCCGGCTGGTCGTATGACGACGTGCTGCCGTATTTCCGCAAGGCCGAACACCAGGAGCGCGGTGCCGACGAATTCCACGGGTCGGGCGGTCCGCTGGGCGTGTCGGACCTGAAGACCGACCATCCGCTGCACGATGCCTTCATGGCCGCCGCACAGGAGGCGGGGTATCCCTACAACCGGGACTTCAACGGGGCGGAACAGGAAGGCGTCGGGCCGCTGCAACTGACCGTCCGAGGCCGCCGGCGGGCCTCGACCGCGGTCAGCTATCTGAAGCCGGTGAAGTCCAGGCCCAACCTGCGGATCGAGGTGCGCGCGCTGACCCACCGGGTGCTGCTCCAGGGCAAACGGGCTGTCGGCATCGAGTATAACCAGGCCGGCGGGCTGCATCAGGCAACTGCGCGCAAGGAGGTGCTGCTGTGCGGAGGGGCCATCAACTCGCCGCAGATCCTGCAGTTGTCGGGGATCGGACCGGGCGGGCACCTGCAGTCGCTGGGGATTGAGGTCAAGCACGACCTAGCCGGCGTAGGCGAGAATCTGCAGGATCATATCGGCGGGCGCATCATCCATCGCTGCGTCGACGGCACGGTCACGATGAACGAGATCTACCACAACTGGCTGCGGCGCCTTTATGCCGGGGCCGAGTGGATTCTTGCGCAGAAGGGGCCGCTGATGACCGGGGCAGGGCCGATGGGTCTGTTCGTGAAAACCCGCCCCGAACTGGATAGTCCTGATGTGCAATACCAGTTCCTGGCCGGCAGCACGGAGAAGACCGGCGAGCCGATGCACCGCTTCCCCGGATGCACGATGGTGGCCATTCCGTGCCGGCCGGAGAGCCGAGGCTGGCTGCGGATCAAGTCGCCTGATCCCACCGAGGCGCCGGCCATGCAGCCGAACTACCTGTCGACCCAGCGTGACCGTGAGACGATCGTCGCCGGCCTGCGCGTCACCCGTCGGATCTTCGCCACCGCCGCCATGCAGAAGTACTGCAAAGAGGAGATCTATCCCGGCCCGCAGGCGCAAACCGACGAGGACCTGCTGAACCACGTGCGCGCAACGGCGGGGACGACATTCCACCAGACCAGCACGTGCATGATGGGGCCGGGACCGAAATCGGTTGTGGACATCGACCTGAAGGTCAAAGGCCTCGACGGTCTGCGGGTGATCGACGCCTCGATCATGCCGACAGTCGTGTCGGGCAACACCAATGCGACCGTCATCATGATAGCGGAAAAGGGAGCGGACATGATCCTGCAAGCGGCATGACTCTGACCGGCAAGGTCGCCCTGGTGACGGGGGCAGGAAAGAACATCGGCCGGACGATCGCGCGGGACCTGGCCGCGCAGGGCGCGTCGGTCGTGGTCAATGGCCGCAGCGACCGCGCCGCGGTGGATGGTGTGGTGGCGGAGATCAATTCAGCCGGCGGGCAAGCCATCGGCTGTTTGGCGGACGTGTCCGACGCGGATTCGGTGCAAGCGATGATCGAGACCGCGGTGGCCGCGTTTGGCGGGATCGACATCCTGGTGAGTAATGCCGGGCTGCGCCGGCAGACTCCCTTCCTGCAGATGTCCCTGGCGGAGTGGCGGGAGATTCTGTCGGTCGCGCTGGACGGGGCATTCATCCTCTGCCGAGCCGCGGTGCCGCACATGGTGGGGCGCGGCGGCGGCGCGATTGTTGCGCTGTCGGGGATCTCCACTCATGTGGGCACGCCGCAGCGCTGCC
>NZ_JBYRFX010000528.1:0-15577 GCF_057815775.1 Inquilinus sp. | reverse complement strand
GATGGACGATCTGGGCCAGGTCGCGAACGTCGATATGGCTCCAGGCGTCGCGCCGGCGCGAAAGCGGGTCGGCGAGATTGCCGGGGAAACGCTCATAGTCTTCGGGCAGGGTCACGCTGCCGATGCGAAGGGCATAGATGTCGGCACCACTGCGAGAGGCAAAGGAGCGGGCAATCTTCTCACCGACCACCTTCGAGAGGCCGTAGCTGTCCGTCGGATCGGTGTCATGGTGCTCGTCGACCGGAAAGCTGTTGAAGTCCCGGTCACCTTCGGCGAAGCAGACGCCGTAGGCGGTCTCGCTAGACGCGATGATCACCTTGCGGATGCCGAGCTTGGTCGCCGCCTCCAGCACGTTGTAGGTCGACAGGACATTGGTCGCGAACATGGTGTTGTCAGGCACCATGAAGATCCGGGGAATCGCGGCGAAGTGCACGACGGCATCGACCGGTGCCCGGCCGGCTCCCGCGAAATATTCCTCGAACCCGTAATGCGCCGAGAGTGCATTGAACGTTTGCCCGCTGTCAGCGAGATCGACAATCAGCGTGTTCACGCCGGGCAGGTCGAGCGGCACGCGATCGAGGTTGAGCACCTGGTGGCCGCGCTGCTGCAGATAGGGGACGACGTGGCGGCCGGCCTTGCCGCTGCCGCCGGTGAAGACGATCCGCTTGCCCATAGATCTTCCTCCCTGTCACACATCGTCGCCCGGTACCGCACCGTCGGCGCCGGGCTCTTCTTGCGGGGGAGGGGCTGATGCGACCGGTGGCGATCAGCCGCCCCCATGCCGTCATGCGAAGATGCTGTATCCGGGGACGGCATGCCTGCGCACGCCATCCATGTCCAACTCGACGCCGATGCCCGGGGTCTCGGGAATGCGGATATGCCCGTTCTCGACGATCGATTTTGCGCCCCCGGGCAGCTTGACGTAGCTGTCCCAGACGGCCCGCTCCTCGAGTGCGTGCCATTCGAGCACGAGGAAGTTCGGGACGGCGGCGCAGGTGTGGCAGGTCGCCATCGTGCCGATCGGGGTCGAGACCAGGTGCGGCGCGAAAGGCAGGTAGTAGATCTCGGCCAGATTCGCGATCTTCTTGCTTTCAGCGAGACCGCCGCATTTCGGCACGTCGGGCATGATCACGTCGGCCACCTGCTGCTGCATCAGCTCGCGGAAGCCCCAGCGCATATACAGGTTCTCGCCGATGCACAGCGGCGTCCGGCTGCGGGCGCGGACCTGGCGAAGCGCGTCGACATTCTCGGCCGGGATCGGCTCCTCGAGCCAGAGAAGGTCGAATTGCTCCATCTCCCAGGCGATCCGGCAGGCGCTCGGGACATCGTAGCGGGCGTGGAGGTCGATGCAGAGCTCGATGTCGGTGCCGATCGCCTCGCGCACCGCCTGGACCCGCTGCACCATGGTGCGGATCTCGGCGGCGTTCGCCGTATGGTTCATCGCATCGAACTTCGCCGGGTGCAGCAGATTGTCGATGTCGAACTTCAGCGCGGTGAACCCTTCGGCGACCATGCGCTTCGCGCGCGCGGCGCAGCCTGCCGGCGAGCCGTCCGCATCGTCGCCATCGCCGCAATCCGCGTAGAGGCGGATCTTGTCGCGGTACTTGCCGCCCATCATCCGGTAGAGCGGCTGGCCCGCCGCCTTGGCCGCGAGGTCCCAGAGCGCGATCTCGATGCCGGACAGCGCGATCAGGAACACGCCCGACTGTGCGCCCGAGAAGACGTGCGCGCGGCGCAGCTTGTCCCAGCAATATTCGACATTGCGCGGATCCTCGCCGATCAGCTCGCGCTTCAGCTCCGAGATCAGGCCGACGATCGCGGCGGCGCCGGCGTCCGGATTGGCCTCGCCGATTCCGTAGATCCCTTCGTCAGTGTCGATCCGGACCAGCGTGGCGTGCCCGTGATAGGCGACAACGGCTGTCTTGATGTCGACGATCTTCATGCATGTCTCCCTTGGCTGTTGCCGCTTGCGGGCAGGTCTTGACCCCAGGCGGCGCCGATGGCGGCGCGCTGCCTGTTGGAGGGGGCAGGACGCGGAGGATTGATGGGCCCGCGGTTTCGTCAGCGGGCCTGCTGTCGCGGCCGGTGGTGGCGGACCCAGTATCCGAACATGTCGCCCTTATCCGAGATCTCGGCCCAAACTGTCTTCGTCAGGCCGTCGATGGCGGCGGCATCCTCCGGCGCGATGGTCCAGCCGACGCTGCCCGCATTCTCCTCGATCTCACGCACGGTCCGTGCGCCAAGCAGCGGCGAGCTCACGCCCGGCCGGCTCGTCAGCCACTGGATGGCGAGCTGAGGAACAGACTTGCCGTATTTCTCGGCGATCGGGCGGAGCGCGTCGACGGCGTCGACCGCCTTATCATAGATGCCCGGCTGGAACAGGACGGTGGTGGGCCGTTCGTCCCCCTCGGCGAACTTCGTGTCGCGGGAGAGCGCCCCGGTCAGCAGTCCCTGGGCAAGGCCGCTATAGGGGATGATCCCGATATTGTGGCTCCGGCAATAGGGCAGGACCTCCGCCTCGATCTCACGCCAGAGCATGTTGTAGGGCGGCTGCAGGACGTCGATCGTGCCATGCGCGCTAGCATTCTCGATCTCTTTCACGCCGAAATTCGAGACGCCGATCGCGCGGATCTTTCCCTGGGCCCGCAGCGTCTCGAGTGCGGCCATCGTATCGCCGATCGGATAGTCAGGATGCGGCCAGTGTATGAAATAGACGTCCACATGGTCGGTCTGGAGACGCCGCAGCGATCCCTCGAACGCCTTGAGGAGATCGCGCGGATCGAGGTGACTGGGGGCGACCTTGGTGGCGATGACCGCCTTGTCGCGGCGACCGACCAGAGCCTTGCCGAGCACCTCCTCGGAGTGGCCATTGCCGTAGGCCTCCGCCGTGTCGACGAGCGTGATGCCGAGCTCGAGGGCGCGGTGGATCACGCGGATCGACTCGCTGTCGTCCGCAGCCCCCCAGAACGCGCCGGACATACCCCAGGTTCCGAGCCCGATTTCCGAAACGGATACGGGCGATGACCCCAGGCGCCGCTGTTGCATGTCTTCCTCCCGCGAATGACGGCCGATGTCGCCTCAGCCGAAGCATCCTGGAGCCTATATACTTATTAGCTTATCTGACAAGTGGCTGGATATCATCCGACCAAGAATGTCATGCGGGGGAGGGGGTGGCCGAAATCGATGGTGACTCTAGGGGCGGATGGCCGAGGGGTCACGCCAGTGGTCCTCCGCCTCGATCAGGAAATTCGCCTTGTTCGCCTCGAGATGCACGCGCATCGCGGCCTCGGCCCGCTTCGGATCGCGTGCCGCAAGCGCTTCATAGATCGACCGATGCTGCTCGGTGGCGGTCGGCAGGGCGCGCGGCGCCTGATTGCTGATCCGGCGGGCGGCCGACTGCCACCACCGCGACGAGAACATGAAGCGATCGAGGATCCGGTTCCGGGTCGCCCGGCAGATCTCCATGTGGAATTCGAGATCAAGCTGGATATAGCTGTCGGCATCGCCGTGGGCGCGCGACATCCCGTCGAGGAGGTCCCGGAGCCGGGCCAGATCTTCGCTGGAAAGGCTTCGGGCGGCTTCAGCCGCAATGGCCGGCTCCAGTATGACGCGCGAGTCGTGAAGCTCCAGCAGCAGCTCCCGGACCTGCTCGTGCGGAAGCCATTCGATCAGCAGGGGGTTGAGATAGTCCCATTCGGCGATGGGCCGAACCACCACGCGGCGCCCCTGCGCGATCTCGACCATGTCGAGAGAGGCCAGGATTTTCAGTGCCTCGCGCGCGACGGCGCGGGAGACGCTGAATTCCGTCAGGATCTGCAGTTCCGAGGGGACGAGCCCGTCGGGGAAGGTGTTGGTGGCGATCCGCTGGATCAGGAGGCCGGCGACCTGAATCGGCAGTGTCCGCAGCTGAACCTTGGCCGTCACGAGGCGCCTTCCGCTTGGTCAATGCTCATGCTCGCCCTTCCTCTCCGTTGCCTTCGGTGCCGAGCCGACCTTCGCGAGCGCTCGCCATGCCCATCTTCATGACGCAAGCGGGCTCCTGCGACAACCCGTCGGCGAGCCGGCAGGGCGGGACTGGCTGCGGGGCTGCGCCGCCTGTCCGGCTCGGTCGCGGGGGCGGAGCAACGCTCAGCCGCACGGCCGGCTTCCGCGCTGGATTGAAGAGATTGGACCGCTCAGATCGGATGTCCTGTCCTGCCGGCCTGGTCTGCGCACGCGCTTTCGACAGTCGCCACTCCGATTCAGTCCCGTGTCGCCCAAAGGTCCAGAGACCCTATTGACCTCCATTGGTCCCCGACGGTAGCATCTACTTATCAGACGAGTCGATAAGTAGATAAGCGCGAAAAAAGCGCAACTGTCCGGACTCGCGCTGCCCTTCGCACGGCGGGGAGGAACAATGCGACCTCAAAGACATACGCGGCCCGTGCTCCGCCCGATGCGGTGAGCCGTGCCCGGCGATTCGCTCATCGAGCGATCGAGGCCGGACATCACCAGAAACCCCATCATCGCCGGGAGGACGATCGCGGCTTCGTAGAACCATCAACGATGAAAAGGGAGGGAGACGAATGTCTTTCACGTTTTCGCGGCGTGGGTTCCTGGGTGGATCCGCAGCGCTGCTCGGCGCCACCACGCTTTCGGCTCCACATATCGCGCGGGCGGCAGCGGGAGACGAGATCCGCGCCCTGCTGATCACCGGCGGCCCCCTCTATCCGAAGTACTGGGAGAGGATCGTCAGCGACTTCACCCAGAAGACCGGAATCCGGGTCAAATACGACCTGCTCGAATTCACGCCGCTGACGACGAAGGTGGTCACTCTCGGCGCCGCCCGCAGCGATCTCTACGATGTGTTCAGCACGCACACGGCGCAGATCGACTCATTCTTCAATTATTTCAGCCCGCTCAACGAGTATTTTTCAGATGAAGAGCTGAAGGATTTTTATCAGGTCGGCGTCGACTACCTGGTTTCCCCCAAGACCAGGAAGCTCGCAGCCATTCCGCGCAACATGGACTCCCGGACGCAATACTACCGGTCCGATGTCTACGCCGAGCACGGGCTGAAGGCGGCGGTGACCTGGGAGGATATGGTCGATGTCGGCCAGAAGCTCACCGGGAATGGCTATTACGGCCTCGTCGTGCCCGGCCAGGGCGATCCGGCGCAGCGCACCTTCAGCGACCTGCTGTGGCAGGCTGGGGGCGAATGGGTCGACGAGACCAACAAGCCCTCGTTCAATGCCGCACCGGGCATCGAGGCGCTGACCTACTATCGCGACCTGATCCACAAGTGGAAGGTCGTGCCGCCGGACACGGTCTCTTATCAGTGGAACGAGAACTCGACCCAGTTCTCCTCCGGTGCCGCCATGACTTCGTTCGACTGGCCGGGGGCCTTCTCGACGCTTTCCAATCCGGAGACATCGAAGGTCGCCGGCAAGTGGGCGACGGCGCCGTATATCAGGAACAAGGCGGCGATCTCCTGCGCCATCTCGCACGCCATGGCGCTGAACAGCCTGTCGAAGCGCAAGGACCCGGCGGTCGAGTTCATCAAATATACGGTGAGCCCGGAGGCGCAGCTCCTGAACTTCAACGAATACTCGAACTTCCCGAGCCGGATTTCCGTGGCAAAGCAGGCCGTCGCGCAGGCGAGCGGCGCCAAGGCGGAATGGCTCTCCCAGCTCGAGCAGACGATCGCCACCGGCAAGGAGTGGCCCAAGCTGCCCGGCTTCTCGCGGGTCTGCACGCTCATGTTCTCGACCATCGAGCGGGCGCTCAGCAACCAGGCCACGCCGGAGGACGCGCTCAACCAGGCCGCCGCTGAAGCCCTGCAGATCATGACGCAGGCGGGGGCCTACGATTAGCATGACAGCCGCAGTCCGGCCGGCGGGGCGCCGGTGGCGAGGGTCGCCACTGGCTCCTTCTTGGCGAACAGGCTACCTGCTCGCGAGCCCGGCCCTGATCGCGATGATCGCGATCCTGATCTATCCGCTGGGCTACTCCTTCGTGATGAGCTTCTACCGATGGGACCTGTCCGCCCCGTCGCAAAGCTTCATCGGCCTGTCGAATTATCGCGACATGCTGACCAATCTGGGCTTCCAGCAGTCGCTCCGGGTCCAACTGATCTTCTCGGTGCTCACCATCACCATCGAGGTGGTGGCCGGCATCGGCGTCGCCGTCCTGGTGAACGGGCGCCTGCACGGCCTGAGGCTCGCCCGCACGCTGCTGCTGGTGCCGCCGATGATCGCGCCGGCCGTCGTCGGACTCAATTTCCGTTGGCTGTTCAACGGCCAGTACGGCCTCGTCAACGCAGTGCTGCGCTTTCTCGGCCTGCCCGAGGCTCCCTGGCTGTCCGACCCAAACTGGGCGCTCGCCTCGGTGATGATCGCCGACATCTGGCAGAACACGCCGCTGCTCGTGCTGCTTTTCCTCGCCGGCCTGCAGTCGCTGCCGCAGGATCCGATCGAGGCGGCGAAGGTCGATGGCGCCTCGCCTTGGGCGATCTTCCGGCACATCACCCTGCCGTTGATGCGCCCGGTCATCATGATCGCGCTGATGCTCCGCATCATCGACACCTTCCGGACCTTCGACGTCATCTGGCTGATGACGCAGGGCGGGCCCGGCGGCGCGACCAATCTCATCACCGTCAACGCCTACCTGCTGGCTTTCCAGGGCGGGGCGTTCGGCCATGCGGCGGCCGTCTCCTATATCGCGCTGTTCCTCTCGCTGCTGCTGCTCGGCGTCCTTTACGGCGTGCCCCGGGCGCGACGGAAGCTGAGGAGGGGGGCATGATCGGCACCGTTGTCGACGAGCCGGCCCGTGGCCGCGGCCGCCGTGCGCGCCGCCGCCGCCATCTCGGCCTCTCGGCCCGTTACGTCGTCCTGCTCGGGACGATCCTGCTGACGATCTTTCCGCTGCTCTGGCTCGTGCTGACCTCGCTTCGCGGCTCGGCGGACATCTTCGCCATGCCGGTGCGGGTGTTTCCGGAGTCGGTGACGTTCGGCCAGTACATCTCGGTCTTCAGCCAGTACGGCCTCGACGACTATCTCTGGAACACGGTCATCGTGTCGGTGGCCACCGTGGTGCTGGTGATCCTGCTGGGCGTGCCCTGCGCCTATGCGATGTCGCGTTTCCGGCTGCCCGGGGCGAGGGTCATCCTCAGTATCCTGCTCATCATGCGCATGATCCCGGTGGTCGCGCTCGCCATCCCGCTGTTCGCGGTCTTCGCATCGATCGGCCTGCTCGATACGCTGACAGCCCTGGTGCTCACCCACACCGCCGCGAAGCTGCCGGTCGCGATCTGGCTGCTGATGGGGTTCATCCAGGACGTGCCCAGGGAGATCGAGGAGTCGGCGCAGATGGATGGCGCGGGCACGCCGCGGATCCTCGTGCAGATCGTGTCGCCGCTCATCGCGCCGGGGATCGGCGCCACGGCGGTGATCACCTTCCTGTTCACCTGGAACGACCTCCTGGTCGCGCTGACCCTCTCGTCCTCCGAAGCGGCACAGACGCTCCCCGTGGGGCTCACCAACTTTGTCTCCCAGTTCGGCATCGACTGGGGCGCGATGTCGGCGGCCGGCGTGCTGATGGTGATCCCGACCCTGATCTTCGTCTGGTTCGCGCAAGGGCTGCTGGTGAAGGGCCTGATGTCGGGCGCGGTGCGTGGCTGAGGAGCGGAAAATGAAGATTACGAAGATTATTCCGTGGCTGGTGAAGGTGGAGCGCGCCTATTGGGGCGAGTACCTCTTCGTCGAGGTCAGGACGGACGAGGGACTTTCCGGCTGGGGCGAGATCACGACCACGACCAGGCCGGCCAACCGCGCCGTCGCCGCGATCCTGCGCCAGCTCAACGATCTGCTTGTCGGCGATGATCCGACGCGGATCGAGCACATCTGGCACAAGACCTTCCGTTCCTTCACCTATATGGGATCGCGCGGCGCGGCCTCGCATGTCGTGAGCGGCATCGACATCGCATTGTGGGACATCGTCGGCAAGGCGCGCGGGGTGCCGATCTACGAACTGCTCGGCGGGGCGGTGCGCGACGATGTGTTGATCTACACCCATCCGGACCAGTCGAAATTCACGTCGAAGGACGGCGTGGTCGCCGAGATCCGGCGGATCCTCGATTCAGGACACACGGCCATCAAGTTCGATCCGTTCCCGTCCTATGAGGGGCGATCGAGCGACCCGCACGGCTATCTCGACGGCTATCTTCCCAAGAAGGGCGAGCGCGAGGCGGCCGAGCTTACTGCCCTGATCCGGGAGACCGCTGGGCCGGATGTCGAGATCCTGATCGATGCGCACGGCCGTTTCGACGTGCCGACGGCGATCCGGCTCTGCCGGGCGCTCGAGGAGGCCGGCCAGATCGACTGGTTCGAGGAGCCGGTGCCGGTCGAGAGCTATCACGCGCTGCGTCAGGTGCGAGAGAAGGTCTCCGCCGCAATCTCTGTGGGCGAGAGGCTGCACACACGCTGGGAGGTCGTGCCGATCCTCGAGAAGGAGCTCGCGGATTATCTGATGCCCGACGTCACCTGGACCGGTGGCATCAGTGAGCTGAAGAAGATCGCCACACTCGCCGAGGCCTATTATGTCCCCATCAGCCCGCATGATGCGAGCGGCCCCATCAATGTAACGGCCGGCGCCCATGTCATGATGACCGTCCCGAATTTCTACCGGATCGAGACCAGCGACTGTGACCTCTCGCGCTACGACAGGCTGATCGGGACGCCGCTCGACAATTCGGGCGGTCGGATTCATCTCAGCCGCGAGCCGGGTCTCGGCATCACCATGAATCTCGACTATCTGCGCGCCAACATCATCGATGGCTTCGGCGATCCCGACGCGCGCTGAGCCACCCCACGTCGCCGCCCGCAAGGCGGCCACCCTGCCGATGGAGAAGAGAGTGACCCTGACTGAGATCAAGGATATCACGCGCCCGCCGCGCGCGCTTTGCGATGCATTGGCTGCGATCGGCACCGCGACGCTGTCGAGCGAGCTGGCGCAGCATCTCGGCATCCGCGACGTGCAGATCCGAGGGCCACGGCCGCTGAAGAAGGGCCGGACGATCGCCGGGCCGGCACTGACGCTGCAATGCATGCCGAAGCGGGAGGATCTCTACGGCGCGGCGGAGTACGGCAATCCCGAGCTGCAGCTGCATCGGCACGTGATGTATCCGACCCAGGCTGGCGACGTCATCGTGGTCGACGCGCGCGGCGATCTCGGCAGCGGCATCTTCGGCGAGATGATGCTGACCTTTTTCGCCGGGCGCGGTGGCGTGGGCGTGGTGGTCGATGGCTGCATCCGGGATTCGGCCGCGGCCGCCGAGCTCGATCTTGGCATCTGGGTTCGCGACGTGACCCCGAACTACCATGCCCAGACCAGCATCATCCCCTTCGCGGTGAACGTCCCGATCGCCTGCTCGAACGTGCTGGTCATTCCTGGGGACATCATCGTGGCCGACGATGATGGGGTGGTCGTCGTGCCGATCGGGTTGGCGCCGAAGCTCGTCGAGATCGCCGGCAAGCACACGGAATGGGAGGAGTTCACCCGCATTCGCCTGTCGGAGGGCGGCGACCTCCGGAAGTATTACCCGCTGACCGAGGAGGCCGAGGCGGAGTACCGCGACTGGCGTGACGCGCAGCGACGCTGAGACAGCGTGCCTCCGGTGAGCCAACAGGCACGAGGTCAAGCTGTTTGTCGACACCTCGAACCGGATAGCGGCGTCAACCGGGGAGCCTTGGCGCGATGCATCGAATTCCCGTCAATGGACCGACGCGGCGCCGCGGGCCAGTGTCACTCCCGCAGGTGCAAGCGCATGACGATATCCTGATCATGATTGCCGAAGCCCCGGCCGAAGATGTTCAGGCCGCCGGGGTTCTCGGCATTCTCATCGATGCCGATCCTGAGCCGGATCGCGTGATGGTCGTTCAGTTGGAGCTGATCCAGTGTCACGGGAGAGGCGCGGGTTCCGTTGACGAAAGCGCCTTCATCGGTGACACGCCAACTCACAAGCGCGCCGTACTGTGAGCCAGCGAGCTTCCACCATCGCGGGGTGTAGCGGCCGCGGATGTCACCATAGTCACCCGGCGACGTCCAGGTCGCGACGGCGACATGGTTGATCCACAGCGTGATGTCCGACGGCCAGTCGCTGTTGGTGCCCGGCACTTCCGACGAGAGCTCCATCGTGACCTCGAGCTGCTCGATCGCCTTCCCGACAACCTTGGAGTTGTTGGGGAACTTGTATTCGACGAATCCGCGGCCGAACCAGATCAGGGACGCCTTCATCCGGTTCGGGTCCAGGAAATGATCGGGGACGTCGAGAAGACCGAGCACACCGTCCGTCGAGCACAGACCGCAGGGGGCGCTGACCTCGCAGGTGGTGTAGAGGCCGATCGGCATCGCCACCTCGATGATCCGGTCATTCTGCAGCGCGTCCGGATCGTCGAGCCGTATCGTGACCTCGTCGTACAGCGCCGAGCAGACCTTCTGCTGCCCCTTGCTCGCCTTCACCGTCTCCGTGCGGATCAGCTCCGCGCGCTCCAGCTTCTGCACATTAATCGCGACAGTGGACTGCGGCAGGTCCAGCTCGCTGCTGATCTGGTTGACGTTCAGGGGGCCGCGCTGACGCAGCAGCCTGAGCATGGCCAGCCTGACGGGAGAGGCGAGCGCGTCCAACGCCTCGCTGCCTTCGCCGGCCATCAACGTCAGCAGTCGTCGCTGTGGAACATCCATCGTGCGATCATCCTTCAAGAGCGGCGACACCATATGATCCAAAATTCTATATTAATAAAACTGATATATATCAAAATAGTTGACGCACTCCAGGAATGAGGGTTCACTCCCCGCCGAACCGGCCCCAGAACCGGTCAGAAAGGGAGAGCTTATGCGCGCCATCAAGTTGCTCGTGCTCGCCTTGGCGAGCCTCATTGCAAGCACCGTCGCGGCATCTGCCCAGGGCACGATCTCGGACCTGCCGCGTCGGGAGACGCTCATCCTTGAGAACCCGGAAGGGACGATCAAGAACCCCGGCTGGTTCAACATCTGGGCGATCAATGCCGGCGGACAGTATACGGGCCTGCACCAGCTCGCTCTCGACACGCTCTGGTACATCGACCCGGAACGTGGGCTCAACGGATCGTGGGAGAATTCCCTGGCCTCCGAGAAGCCCATCTACAATGCTGATTTCACGGAAATGACCGTGAAGCTGCGGCCGGGGATCTTCTGGAGCGACGGCGTCGAGTTCACGGCCGACGACCTCGTCTACACGGTCGAGACCCAGATCAATCATCCGGGCATGCGTTGGAGCGCCCTGCTTTCCCTCAATGTCGACAGCGTGAGCAAGGTGGATCCGCAGACGGTCGTCTTCAAGCTGAAGAAGGCGAACTCCCGCTTCCATGCCCTGTTCACCGTGCGGTTCAACGCCATCTGGATGATGCCGAAGCATGTCTTCGAGAAGGCGCCCGACCCGCTGCGCTTCGACTTCAACAAGCCGGTTTCCCTGGGCGCCTATACGCTCTACAGTTACGACCCGGACGGCAAGTGGTTCATCTGGCAGTTGCGTGACGATTGGCAGCGCACGACGCTTGGCCGCTACGGCAAGCCCGGGCCGAAATATGTCGCCTATATCGACCCCGGCCCGCCCGACAAGCGCGTGATCGCCCAGCTCAACCACGATCTGGATGTCATCCACGACGTCGCGCCGGAGGGCATGTTCACCCTCGCCAAGCAATCGAAGTCGCTGAAGACCTGGTTCAAGGGCTTTCCGTTCGGGCACCCGGACCCGACCCTGCCGTCGGTGATCTTCAACCTGCAGAATCCGACCTTCCAGAACCGTGACGTGCGCTGGGCGCTGGCCCTGCTCATCGACATCAGGGCCGTCTCGATGGCCTCCTATCGCGGAGCGGCGACGATCTCGGCCATCGGCATCCCGCCGACGGGCACTCATCCGGACGACTATCACAAGCCGCTGCAGGAGTGGCTGGCCAACTTCGAGCTCGACACGGGCAAGGAGACGATCAAGCCCTACGATCCCACCATGGGTGCGCAGATCGCTGCGATGTTGCGGCCTTCGATGGGGGACCAGATCCCGACCGATCCCGCGGACATCGCGCGCTCCTTCGGCTACGGCTGGTGGAAGCCGAATCCGGCGGCGGCGGCCGAGCTTCTCGAACGCGCCGGTTTTGCCAAGCGTGGCGATGCCTGGTACACGCCGGACGGCAAACCCTTCTCGGTCAAGATCATGGTCGAGGGCGACTCCCGGCCGGTGATGACACGGGCGGGCACCATGATCGCGCAGGAGTGGCGGCAGTTCGGCATCGACGCCAAGATCGACGTGGCGCAGGGCACCAACATGCTCGACCGGCGCGGCGCCGGTGACTTCGACACCTTCATCGGCTGGAGTGTCGAGAGCTATGGCGGCCACCCCGATCTCGCCTTCTTCCTCGACAGCTGGCATTCGCAGTTCGTGGCGCCGGCAGGCAAGACCCAGTCGCCGCGCAACTGGCAGCGTCTGAAGAGCCCGGAGCTTGACAAGCTGATCGAGCAGATCCGGACGGTGTCCTTCGAGGATCCGAAGACGGTCGAACTCGGGCGCGACTATGCCAAGTTCATGGTGCGCGAGATGCCGATCATCCCGCTGATGGCCTACAACGTCTTCACGGCCATGGATACGACCTACTGGACCGGTTACCCGACAGCCGACGACCCCTACACCGATCCGGTGCCGAACTGGGGCAATTCGCGGCTGATGATGGTTCGGCTGAAGCCGACCCAACCCTGAGTTCCGCGAAGGCCACGCGGCGCCCGGCTGACGGGCGCCGCGGGCAAACCGATGACCGGACCATGAAATCCTATCTCGTCTACCTCGCCAAGCGACTCGTGCAGTTCGTGGTCGTCGTCTTCATTGGCGTGAACATCACCTATGTCATCACCCACTCGACACCGATCGACCCGGTGGAGCAGAGCATTTCGGCTGCCACCTCCTTCGGCGTGACCAGCCCGGAGGCGGTGGAGATGATGCGCGCCTCGCTGCGCCAGCTCTACGGCCTCGAAGGATCGCCGATCGAGCAATATGTCTCGTTCTGGAGGCGGGTGGTCGTCGGCGATTTCGGTCCCTCGCTTTCCGCCTTCCCGACGCCGGTGTCCGCCCTGATCTGGCGGGCCATGCCCTGGACGGTCGGGCTCCTCCTTGCCTCGACGATCATGACCTGGATCATCGGCAACGCCCTCGGCGGGCTTGCCGGCTACTACAGGCGGAACCGCTTCCTGAAGCTGCTCGGCATCGTGTCGATGGGCGTCCACCCCATTCCCTACTACATCATCGCCTTCGTCCTGCTGATCATCTTCGGCTTTCTCTGGCCGATCCTGCCGATCAGCGGCGGCGCCAGCATGAACGCCAATCGCGGAGACACGTTCGGCTTCGCGCTGGACGTGCTGGTGCACTCGGTGCTGCCGTCCCTTTCGCTCATGGCGGTCGGCATCGGCGGCTGGTTCATGGGCATGCGCTCGCTGGTGTCAACATCGTGACCGAGGACTACGTCACCTATGCCGAGCTCGGGGGCGTCAGGTCCCGCACGATCCTGACCTCCTACGTGATGCGCAACGCATTGGGTCCCCAGGTCACGGGACTCGCGCTCCAGCTCGGCGCCATCTTCAACGGGGCCATCATCACCGAACAGGTGTTCGGCTACCCCGGCCTCGGCTCGCTGCTCATCAGCGGCGTCCATGCGGGCGACTACAGCCTCGTGCTCGGCATCACCTCGGTCTCGATCATCGCCGTTTCAGCCGCGGTCCTGCTGATCGATCTGCTCTATCCCCTGATCGATCCGCGCGTGGAGGCACGTTGATGCAAAGCTTCGCCGTCTTTCGCGACCTCCTCCGCTACAATTTCGGGTTTGCCGCAGGCCTCGTCCTGGTCGGCATCGTCGTCCTCATGGCGCTTCTGTCCTTTGTGTCGCCCTATCCGCCGCTCGACGTCTATGTCGTCGCGCCGGACGCGCCGCCGTCATGGGACTTCATCTTCGGCACGAGCTCCCGCGGCCAGGACGTGTTCTGGCAATTGACCGTCGCCATCCGAAACACGCTCAGCTTCGGCATCACGGTCGCGGTGCTGAGCCGGATCATCTCGCTCGCGGTCGGGCTGCTGGCCGGTTACAAGGGCGGATGGGTCGATCGGGTGCTGATGTCGATCAACGACACATTCATCGTCATCCCGTTCTTTCCGATCCTCATCCTGTTCTACTTCATCATGCGCGACGCCATGAGCTGGACGTCGCTCGCGCTCATCACGGCCGCCTTGGGCTGGGCCTATGACGCGCGGCTGATCCGCGCCATGGCGATGAGCCTCCGAACCCGCGAGTTCACGAGCCAGGCCTATTTTTCGGGGGCCAGCACGCGCCAGATCCTGGTCCAGGACCATCTCCCCTTCGTCCTGCCGATCCTGTTCTCGACCACGATGAACAACATCAACTGGTCCATCGGCATCGAGGTCACGCTGTCGGTGCTCGGCTTCACCGACATCAACACGCCGACGATCGGCGGGATGATCTACTGGGCCAATCAGCACGCCGCGCTGGTCTCCGGCGTCTGGTGGTGGGTCGCCTTCCCGATCGCACTGGTGATCATGCTGTTCGTCGGGCTTTTCCTGCTCGCGATCTCGATGAACGAGTACATCGATCCGCGCAGCCGGCTCGCCCGCATGGGGGGTGGCGCATGAGCCTCGCCCCCGACGTTCATCCGCAGCCGGGAATGGCCGTCGGAAGCCCCGCCGCTGCGGCGCCGCTCCTCGAAGTCTCGGGCCTCAAGGCCTATTACCAGATGCGGTTCTTCGGCATCACCCGTGAAGTCCGCGCCGTCGACGACGTCACCTTCAGCATCCGCCGCAACGAGATCTACGGGCTGGCCGGGGAGTCCAGTTCCGGCAAATCCACGCTGATCAAGACGATCGCGAGGGCCATCCGCCCGCCGCTCAATGTGGTCGGCGGGTCTGTGGCCTTCACCTTCGAGGATGGGCGCCAGAATATCTATGAGATGTCACCGGCCCAGATCGCCGCCATCCGCTGGAGCCGCCTTTCCTATGTGACGATGGGCTCGATTAATGTACTCAACCCGGTGCGCCGGATCCGCAGCACCTTCGTCGACTTCGCCGCGCGGCACCTCGGCGGCAGCCGCCGGGATTTCCTGACGACCGTCGAACGCCATCTCGGTCGCCTTTCGCTCGATCCGCGGGTGCTCGACGCCTATCCGCATGAGCTGTCGGGCGGCATGCGTCAGCGCCTGACGATCGCGCTCGCCACCATCTGCCGGCCGGAATTCATCATCGCCGACGAGCCGACGACCGCATTGGACGTCGTGGTGCAGAAAGACGTGCTCGCCATGCTCCGCGAGGTCCAGCAGGAGATGGGCTCATCCATCCTGTTTGTCACCCACGACATGGCGGTGCACGCCAATCTTACCGACCGGCTGGGCATCATGTATGCCGGCCGCCTGGTGGAGGAGGGGCGTACCGCCGACATCTTCCGCATCGCCCGCCATCCTTACACCGCGCATCTGATCGCCAGCCTGCCGCGGCTGGGCGACACCGCCCCCAAGG
>NZ_JBYRFX010000527.1:0-1576 GCF_057815775.1 Inquilinus sp. | reverse complement strand
CTTCTCGCGCCAGAGATGGGACAGCAACGCGCCGTCGCCGCAGCCGACATCGAGGACGCGGGTGGCCGGCGCCACCATGCCGGCGATCAGCCGCAGGTCGGGGCGCAGCTCGAGACCGTCGGGCAAGGGCAGGTCGCGCGGCATCAGCGGGAGGCCGCCAGGCGCTGGCCGAGCCCGCGATGCTCGGCCAGGCCTTCGAGGAAGCCGTGCATCACGCGGTGGAACTCCGGCTCGTCGAGCAGGAAGGCGTCATGGCCCTTGTCGCTGGCGATCTCGACGAAGCTGACATTGGCGGCGACGGTGTTGAGGCCGTGGACGATGGCCCGGCTCTCCGCCGTTGGGAACAGCCAGTCCGAGGTGAAGGACACCAGGCAGAACCGCACCGGCGTCGGCCTGCCGCCCGGCCGGAACGCATCCGCCAGCACGCCGCCATGCTCCGCCGCCAGGTCGAAGTAGTCCATGGCGCGGGTGATGTAGAGGTAGGAGTTGGCGTCGAAGCGGTCGACGAAGGTCATGCCCTGGTGGCGCAGATAGCTTTCGACCTGGAAGTCGGCGTCGAAGCTGAAGCCCAGCCGCTGCCGGTCCTGCAGGTTGCGGCCGAACTTGCGGTGCAGCGCCGTCTCGGAGAGGTAGGTGATGTGCGCCGCCATGCGCGCCACCGACAGGCCACGGGTCGGCCGCACGCCGCGGGCGGGATAGTCACCGCCATGCCAGTCCGGGTCGGCCATGATGGCCTGGCGCCCGACCTCGTGGAAGGCGATGTTCTGCGCCGAATGCCGCGCCGCCGTCGCGATCGGCAGCGCCGCGAACACCCGGTCGGGATAGGCCGAGGCCAGTTGCAGCACCTGCATCCCGCCCATCGACCCGCCGATGACGCAGAACAGCTGGTCGATGCCGAGATGGTCGACCAGCAGCATCTGCGCCCGCACCATGTCGCCGATGGTGATCACCGGGAAGGTCAGGCCGAAGGGCCGGCCCGTCTCGGGATCGGTCTCGGCCGGGCCGGTGGTGCCCATGCAGCCGCCCAGCACATTGGCGCAGATGATGAAGTAGCGGTCGGTGTCGATCGGCAGGCCGGGGCCGATCAGCATGCTCCACCAGCCCGGCTTGCCGGTGACCGGGTGCGGCTCGCACACGAACTGGTCGCCGGTCAGCGCGTGGCAGACCAGGATGGCGTTGGAGCGGTCGGCGTTCAGCGTGCCGTAGGTCTGGTAGGCCAGGGTGAACGGGCCGATGGTGGCGCCGCTGTCCAGCGGCATCGGCCGGTCCGCCGCCAGCTGCACCCGCCGGCCGGGCAGATTCGGCCGCGTCGACGAGGCGGCGGAGCTGTGGATGTGAAGCGAGGCGACCATCGGGTGCGGCCAAGGATTTCAGGACGCGATAGCTAGAGTCCGGGGTTCCGGCATGTCAATGCTTCGATGCATAAAACCCAAGATGTTTCCTTTGCTTTCGCACCCTCCCCGTTCTACACCTGATCCCCTTCAGCACGGCAGGTTTCAGCCCCTTTTCAGACGATGCCAGACACTCCCCAAACCCTCGAATCGTTGCGCCTGCAGATCGACGAGATCGACGATGC
>NZ_JBYRFX010000526.1:0-16029 GCF_057815775.1 Inquilinus sp. | reverse complement strand
CGCGCTGCTGGTCGCGGCAGAAGCCGCGAGCGGCGATGTTGCCGCGCTGGCAGGCTGCAGCCGCCTCGCGGTCGATGCGCTGACTCTCCGCCTGGTAGGCGCGGTCGAAGACACCGCGCGGCTGGGCGCCGGCGGCGGCGCCAGCACAGGCGACGCCGGCTATGACGATCAGGGAAGCGAGCCGCATCGGTCAGTTCCCGAACGACGAGAGGGGAACGGGCGTGTGTGTGTCCGAGCGGATCCGGGCAAGCTCCTGCTGCCGGGCCAGCTGCGCCTCCAGCTCCCGCTTTTTCGCCTCGAGGTCGACGAGGCGCTTTTGGACATCCTCGGTCCGGATCGCGCGCAACTCGCCCACGACCTGGTCGAGCTGGTAGCCCTGCTGGATTGCGACGCCGGCATTCAGCTGCATGGTGGCCGCCAGGTCGTTGTCGCCGAGGCTGGCCAGGTCGGTCGCGCGGTCGTCCAGGACCTGCTTCGCCTTTGCGCTCTGCTCCGCGCTCTGATTGAGGCTCTGCGTGCTCTTCAGGATCGCGTCCTGGTCGTCGAGCAACAGTCCATTGCTGGTGGCGATGGTCTCGGCCGCTGCCGGCGACGCGCCGGCTTCGCTGAGGATCTGGCGAATGTCGGTGTCCGTCCTGGGCAGATCATACAGCTGGCCGAGCTGCTGACGGGCCAGCTGCTGGAAATTCGCCGCATCCGACTTGATGCCGTAGAATTCCGAGAGGACGGTTTTCGCGGCGTCGGTGTTGAGAAGGTCGCTGTACTGCTTCAGCTCATCGGTCAGCCAGCTCAGGTTGCCGAGCCGCTTGGCATTCTGAATGGCCTGCGCAGTCTGCTGGGCCAGCTGGTCGAACTGCCGCTTCATCTCCGAAAGCTGGCTCGCATAGTACTGCGCGTCCTGGGCGATCGACGAAGGGTCGATCGTCGGCACGCCTCCGGCATGGACGGCGCCGATCGGCGCGACCGTGAGCATGAGGGCGGCGATGGCGGTTCTGGTTCGCATGTCGATCCTCCGTGTCATGCGGCCTGGCCTTCGAGTTGAGACGTTCCCAGCTCGGCGATTTCGATGGCAGCCCGGGCGATCCCCTCCGTCAGGCCGTACTCCCGGATCAGGCGATCCCGGATCGCGGCCTCTTGCGGGTGCGACGTGTTGATGACGTGCTGGGTGGGGTCGACGCGCAGGGTCAGGGTCTTGCGGACATCAAGCTCGGGCTGGATAAGGTAGACCTGCTTGCGCGGCACCAGTTGCTGGATGGCGGCGATGTCGCCGTCGGTCAGGTGGAAGGTCGAGCGATACTGCTCCGTGTCCATGTGGCGATCGGCCATGAAGAAGAAGCTGCCGGCGGCGCTGCGGATCGCGGGCCAGTCCTCGATCCGCCCGTACTCGGTCGGAGACTGGCTCCAGAGGGTGATGCCCGCCCCCCACTTGCCCCATGTCCGAACCTTCCGGACGAGGTAGTCCCGGAAATACGGGATCGACAGCGCATGGTGCGCTTCGTCGATCTGCAGAAGCTTGGGGATGGTCTGGTAGGAGGGATCTTCGAACGACCGGGTCACCCGGTAGAAGAGGTCGAACAAGACCGGCTTCAGCACCGGAGGGGTGTCCCGGAAGCGGCCGAGATTCCAGGTCGATATGGATTTGTCGAGGGTGCCGATCGCGTCGACATCGGCATTCACGATGCCGTCGTAGAGCCCACGCGACATCCAGCGTTCGAACTTCCGCCGGGTGTTGTGGTTCAGGTGCTCGAACAGCCGCGGCATGCTCCGCATCTCCGGCGGCATCTGCATCACCGCCCGGATCGATCGGTCGACATCCTTCTGCTCGTCGCGGTCGAGGTGCTGGGCGCCGCTGGTGTCGTTCGCCTGCAGGAGCAATTGCATCTGCTGCGCCAGATAGGTGGCGAAGGCCATGTCATCGACGCCTTGCTGCGAGACGAACGGGTTCAACCCTCCGGCCTCGCCGAGGGCGAGGTAGCCGCGGCCGCCCTCGGAGAACACATCGCAGACGCATTTGCCGCCGGGATCGATATCCACCGACCGGATGAAGCCGCCGTATTTGAGGAAGTGGCTGGCCACCGTGTTCATCAGGTAGGTCTTGCCGGAGCGAACCGGCCCGACGCCGATGCTGAAGGCACGGCCGTTGACGTAGGGCGAGAAGTGGAAGGGCTCCCCGGTCGTGGTCTCGAAGATGAAGGCCGATTCCTCGCCACCGAGATCCGCCACCACGGGCTGGCCGATCCGGCTCTTGAGGGCCAGGGACATGACGCCATGGCGGGACGAGGCAACCGTGCTCCGGCGCTTGGATGCGACGGCGCCGCCAGGCTGGATGGACCGGAAGGCAAAGGGGAGACCTACATTCTCCCACACCAGACTGATGCCGCGGTTGGTCAGGGATGCATTGAACGACCGGACAAGCGCGCTGATGGCGGTGGGATCCTCGTGCGGCACGACCAATGTCGTGAACGCGGTGCCCCAGCGATCATGTCGCGCGTCGGCGGCCTCGATTGTGTCCAGTTTCTCTTTGTGCTTGGGCCGCCGCTCGTCCGCAATAGTCGTGGTTTCGCCTTTGATAATATTAAGCAGGTTGATCCGGGTCCGTTCAATTGCGTTCCGTGCTGCGGCGAACTTTGCAGTCTTAGCTAGTTCGCTCAGCGGCTCGAAGTGATGGACGATCATGTAGTCGCCCTTCTGCCGCAGCGGCGCGTCGGCATCTTTCGTGAGCCACCCCAAGGGATCCGTCGGAGTGCCTGTCACCGACCCCATCCGGGCGTATCGGGTGACGGCGCCCTGCAGCTTCAGGTGGGCAGCGCCGCGGATCTCAATGGTTTCGATGTCGCCGGCGGGGAGCTGGATGTCCAGATCGTCGTCCGGCATCGGCAAGCGACTGCGCCGGTCTTCGGCAAGGTGGGCCGGGTCGAAGGTCGCGAGGTAGCGCAGCAGTGACCAGAATTCCGACAGATCGATCAGGCGGGCGTCGCCCAGCTTGCCCCACAAGCCGACGATCTTGTCGAGGCTGTCGCCGGAGCGCGCTGTTAGGTGGGCCATTCCTTCCCGACTGAAGATGGTCGCAGAGGGATTGCGAAGTCGAGTCATCAGCTTGTCGCGCCGGCGTGTGTCGAAGAGACCACCGCCGAGAATGTCCCGTACGTCGCCCCACAGGGTTGTCGTCGCAGCGCCGTCGTCAGCGAACTCGTAGACGTGGTAGAGAAATGAACCTGCCAGTCCGCGCTCGTTCAGGAACTGCTCGCGGGCCTGAGATACGGCATCGTTCAGAGGCGCGCTCCGCCTCCGCAGCCGAATAGGGACACGGTCGAGATGGATGTAATACTGCGTCACGCTGGCGCCATACGGTAGCTGCTCGGCGATCTGCGCCGCGACAAGGGCGACATGCGAAAGATCCCCACGGGTCAGGGCGTCGAAATCGGCCCCCTCGACCGCGACAGCGGCCAATAGCGTCCCGCGCTTGGTGGCGACGAGACGGTCGCCGAAAGGAGCGAATACTGGAAAAGCTTCGGTGATATCCTGATCTGCTCGCATGCCGCCGGTCCCGCCTAGCTACCGGTGCTGCCGAAGCCGACATCGGTGAGAATCGTCGCCATGTTGAGAAGGCAGATCCCACCGACTGAAGCTCGCACGACCCAGCCCATGGGTCCTTCGCGCGGCATCAAGACCCAGATCGCGATTCCAATTGCTGTCGCGATTGCGATCATTGCAACTGCCCACGGGCCAGTGGCGAAGGTTACCCAGGCCTGGAGGAAGGTCGTCAGCAACCCGGTGCCCTGGTTGCCATTGGCGACGCTGCCGATGCTGACCTGCTTTTGCGCCATGGCCTCGCTGGCCATCATGGCCAGCGCGAGGGCAGTGGTGGACAGTCTCTTCATCATTGTTCCGTGCTCCATCAGTCGATCCAGAGGATGGGTCGGCGCTTCACGCCGATGACCCAGGAGGCGCACCAGGGCGGCCGAAGGCGGGCGAGCCAGATGTCGAGGGCATCCGGATCATCTCTGTGCAGGACGAGCAGCCCGGCGACGCTGAGGACGCCGAGGACGATCCCGGCAATGGCGCTCACGCCGATGGCCAGGAGAAAGCTCGCCATGACGAAGGTCATGAGATGCTTGGCCGGAGCGCCCAGAATGGAGCTTCCGCTCCGCAGCTCGTCGCTGCCGGCCGGACTCGTCATCATTGCCGCCATAGTGTCAGCCATGTTGCCAAGTCTTTGGGCGAAGAGTGGAGCCAGCTGGGAGGTGCGAGCACCCGGCCGGCTTCCGTTTTGTGCGTGTGCTGAGCTTCACAAACCCGCTTCCGTGCCTCCTAAAGATGGTGGATTCTGGCCTGCCGCTTCGACAGGTCTCGGCTGCGGCTGGAATGTTTCGTGCAGCCCACGATGGCGTTGGCGGATCATCGATCCGGCACGGCCCGCTAGGGCCGTTCACTTTCACAGACATTTCCATACTCACCGCATGAACCAATCTGTTTCAAAATACAAGAGTGGCCGCTGATGTAAATGAAAACATACCAACGTCTATGAAAATGAACAGCGGAATGTCTGTTTTCCTCGCCACACGCGTCCAAAAAAGTTTGATAGGCTGGTCGCGCCATGTTGCGAATCAGCAACTCTCCCCACGCGAACGAGGGACCGCCTCCGTATGGAGCCAATCGAAGAGCTTATGGAGCAGCGCCGCGAGGCACTTCGACGAGCCGTGGAACGGCAGAAGAGCCGCGGCATGACATTGGATGAGTGGTCAAGCAGGGCTGGCTTGAGCCGGGTAACGGTGCGCCAGTATCTCAACGGCTCGTCGAAGGGCATGAATCTCGAAACGTATGATCGCCTGGCGCTCGCCGCTGGCTGTACGATCCATGAGCTTCTGGAGATCGAGCACCAATCTCCGCTGACAGTTCCGGTCGTTGGTTACCTCGGCGTCGGATCAGAGATCGTCGGCTATTCCGACATCATCTCGACCGAAAAGGACCAACACGTCGATGCGTTGCCTCGGATGGATTGGCCGCAATCAGCGGTTGTCGTGGCGGGAGAGTATTGCGCCCCGCGCTTCAACCACGGTGACGTGGTCTACTATCGCAACGCGAATTCACCCGCGGCCGAACTGCTCGGCCAAGAGTGCGTCGTGAGGCTTGAGGATGGCCGCATCTTCATCAAGACCCTGCTGCAAGGCCGCGGCAAGGATCGTTATTCCCTGGTCAGCTCTGCTCTTCCCGTCATCGCCGACGTTGGGCTCGACTGGGCCAAACCAATCACCTGGATCGCGCGCAAAGCGGCACAGACGGCGGAACAAATGCGACCTTTCGGCCAATATGCCGCACTCATCCGCCGCAACCAGTCGAGTGAACTCGGGAGCAAAGAAGGCAGGGCGAAGATTCTGAGCGAACTGGATTCGTTGAGGGATATGCTTCTCAACTCGCCTTTTGAAGGCCAAACCTCTGAGTGATTTCTAAAAGGGCTTCGAGCGAAGCAGGACGGACTATAAATGCGTCCATTCCGGCTTCTATACAGCGCCGACCGAAGTTCGGTATCTCGCCGTCAATCAGGGCTACAATTGGGACATGCTGGCGATCCAATGCAATGAAACGGTAGAGCTTGGTCGCCTCTAGGGCCTCGACATAATCAGGACTGGTGCTCATAAGCACAAGATCAAAGTGCTGATCTTCCAGCGCGTCCAGGGCCTCATCGCTATCCCCCACGAGATAGCATTGATGGCCGGCCTTGCTTAGCACACGCTCCATAAGCTTTCGATTGAACTCATTCTTTTCTGAAATCAGGATCCGCATCGAGATCGCGGCTCGTGACTGAGCCTCAGGCATCGCTCCGGATGGCTTGCGCGCTGATGAGGCCGTGGAGAGATCGCCCATTAGAAGGCTCTTTGCACGCGTCATGAAGTCGACGTGATCAACCGGGCTCCGCAGAAAGTCGGAAGCACCGGCTTCAAGAGCATTTACCTCAAATGTGCTGTCAGTGTAGGCGGTAATGATAATGACTGGGACGGTCGCGAGGCGCTCTATCCCTCTTAGCCGGCGCGTGAACTCGGCGCCGTTCATCTCGGGCATGCTATAGTCTACGATGATGAGGTCGGGGGTCGCCGAATCGAGCCATGACAGCGCGCCTTGCGGCGTGGCCATTGTCTGGACCTCAACGTTCTTGTCGAGGACCCCCATAAGCTTGGAAAAGATCGCTCGGTTGGTTTGGCGATCATCGACGATCAGAATTAACGACATCCCGACGATCTTTCTGACAGACATTTTTACCGAAGGTACGCATTCATAACATGCAATGTCTATCCCTTTAGCCAGTCGGGGACGCTTTAAGTAATTTTGGATTTTGCGGATTTTGAAGACGGATTTGAGACAATTCAAACCAACCGCTTTCGGATTACGCTCGAAGGGGACAAGCGGCTTCGCGGGGAACCGGATGCAGGCACGGGCGAGCCCGTGCCGAAGCTGGGCGGAAGATGCTTAGGGGGAGAGAAGCGGCAACGCCCTCGGCCCCCGGCGCGCGACCTGGGTGTGCGGTAATCGAGCATCTGGTTCCTCAGATGTCGCAGCGGACACCCGGAGGCGCACCCCAGGTGTCCGCGCGGTAACGCGGCGGCGAGAATGGCTCGCCGCCGATGTCGACACCACCTTCGGTGCGCCGCGGCCCCGCCATGCAAGCCCACATGACCGCTGCAGGCCAAGCATAGAACGTGACCTGGAGGGCGAAGCAGACAAGGGCGGCCACCGGACGCCCTTGGCGGAGGAACCGCACCCAGGGGAAGAAGACGACGCCCCAGGATAGTGGTGGCCGCTGCCGCGGCGCCTGGTGGCCGTTCCGTCCCGGACGGACGTCTGGACTACGGCGCATGTGCTCTCCCCTTCTCCGGGCCGCGCAGCTGCGCTGCAAGCGCGTCGAGCTGGGCGTCGCCGGCGGCGACCTGCGGCGCAGGTGTCTGCGCTGGCACAGCTGCTGGCGCCAGCGGCGCTGCGCGCGCCTGCACAGCATGGATCGCGTCGAGGGCCTGGCGCACCCTCGCCGCGTAGCCGCGGCCGCCAGCGATGTTGTTCGGCCCGGCATTGTAGGCGGCAACGGCCGTCCACAGATCTCCTCCGGTGGCGTCCATCATCTCCCCCAGGATCTGCGCCCCCGTGAGGAGGCAGATGCACCAGTCGCCGAGGAGGCGATCGCGCGTCACGCCGATCTCCGCCAGCCTTCCGTAGTGTGCCGAGTTGACCTGCATGAGGCACACATCCTCGGTGCCATTGCTGTTCGAGCCATTGACGCGATCAGGATGCCAGCGGCTTTCAACGAACGACATCGCCAGCAGGACATCCGTATCAACCCGGGCCAGGCGAGAGGCGCGGGCGAAGCACGAATCGGCGATTGCGGCCGCCGGCTGCAGCGCGATCGTCATGGCAATCGCGCTTGCACACAGGCGGGCGCTCAATGCCATAGGTCGCCCTCCGCATCGTAGCGAAGAATGTCTCGGATCGCCCCGTCCTGCGACTCCACGATCTCGACAACGCGCCGGCGGACTTCGTCGCCGACGCGCAGCTTCTTCACATGCAGGACCAGCTTCACATTCGTCCGCACCGTCTCATCATGGATGGCCAGCGGGATCCCTGGCCCGGCGCTGGCGAGGAGGTTCCGGAGGCGCAGGAAGGTCTCCCTGGCGCTGTTCGCGTGCACCGTCGACAGCGGGACCGAATGACCGGTGTTCCGCGCCCAGAAGAACGCCGCGGCCGCCTCCGGCGTGCGGATCTCGCCGACAACGATCTTGTCGCCACGCATGCGCAGGGTGTTGGTGATGAGGCTCCCCATGGTCACCTCCATGCGATCGTCGCCATGCTTCCGGCGCCGTGCAGCCTCCAGCTGTACGACGTGCGGATGGCCCGGCACGATGCTCTCGGTCGTGTCCTCCACGACGAGCACCCGTTCGTCGCGGGGGATGAACTCGGTGAAGGCGCGAAGGAGCGTGGTCTTGCCGCTCCCGGTCCCGCCCGCGGTGACGACACTGTCGCCGTCGAGGATTGCGGCCTCGACATGCCGGCCGATCTGTTCGTCCAGCATGCGGCGCTCCAGCAGATCAGCCAGCGACATGCGCCGTTTTGGGCTGGGGCGGATGGTGACGGCGATGAAGCCGACCGAGTAGGGCGGCATCACCACGTTGACCCGGCTGCCGTCATCGAGCCGTGCATCCAGAATGGGATGCGTATCGGCGTCGAGATCCTGCTTCAGATTGTGCGCAATCTGCCGCACATATTCGTCCAGCTTCTCCTCCGATGTGAAGCTGGCATCGGTCCGGTAGAGCCGCCCTCCGCGCTCGACATGCACGGACGATGCGCCGTTGATGCAGATCTCCGTGACATCCGGGTCTTCAAGAAATGGACGAATCGGCTCGCAGTAGTAGTCAAGGAGCGGAGAGCGGAGCGCCATCCTACTCTGTGCCCTCCGCCGCCGGCGAAGGCGGTGCGGCTCTATGCTGTGCTGTCGGTCGCCCGGACGAGGCACGGCGGTAATTTCTCAGGCTGCGATCGTTCCAGAGCGCCTGTTCGATCAGTTTCGCCGCCAGATCCTCGTCCTCGATCTCGACGTCATAGACCTCGGCGATCGCCCGTTTGTAGGTCAGAAATGACTCATGAGTTTCTGGGCTCAGGGTAACGCGTTTCAGCTGCAGGCTGACCGCCTGTGTCGGCGTGATAGACAACTTCATCGGCTTGGATGCCACGTTGCTGGCTCCTGTCATAGATCAGGTGGTGGGGGATCGGGGATCGCCCAGCAGCAACGCACGCGACGACATCCTCCAGCGGGATCGTCTTGATGTCAATCAGGCGCAGATAGCCCTTCGGCTTTGTCGAAACATATGGGCATGCCGCGCCCCGACCGGCACGCTTCCACTCGGCATGCAGCAGCTTCAGCAGGCCGACCGTTTGACGGCGCAGTCCGCGGAAGCCCGGCATGCCGTAGACGGTCGAGATCACTCCCTTGATGTCGCGTTCATCGGCTTTCCTGACGCCGATCCGGACGGCCGACGCATAGGCCTCATATGCTTCATCGGTGAGGCGCCAGGTCCACCTTGGCGCACCACCTGGCGCCGACATCTTGATCGCCTCGTACCGCTTGTCGAAGACCAGCCGTCGGCGCTTGTCGGTGACGTCCTCGAAGCGCTCCGTCTGTCGCGCTGCGTGTTCGCCATCGGTCATCAGGACGACGAACTCGAAGCCATCTTCACGGCTGGGATAGAGAAACATCCGGGCGTTGGCGTGTCCCTGAGCCTTGCGGTAGGCACGCCGATTTGCGTTCAACTCGGTCTGGAACTGAACCGCCATTTTCGACGCGAACTGTTCGATCCTGGCGGCCGGCACGACACCGCGGATGTACCAGACATAGCCCTTGGCGATGTGCCGGACAATGTCCTGCATGACTCCGGATTTGTGCACATGAACGCGCATAAGGTGCCCCTTCAAATGTAGCTCACAGGGTTGCCGCGGTGCGGCACGTAGGACGTGTTGAAGGCAACCAGCTGACGTCGAGCTGGCACCGTCCCTCGCCGCGAGCTGGCGCCGTCCCTCGCCGCGTGCTGGGACCATTCCTCGCCGCATGCTAGGACCCTTCCTCGCCGCGAGTTGGCCCCCCGTGCTACAGCGCGTTGACGCCAGGCTGGGCACCTTTCTGGGTGGGGGGCTGCACACTTTCCTGCAGTAGCCATGCACCAACAGATGCGCCTTTGTAAGCTTAATGCATGCATCAAGCCTGTCACGTAGCTGGCCTCTCAGTTTCGGCAAACATAGATAGAAAATCGGCACGAAACACGAAAGCCGTTTAGCATCATTCATTAGAAATAATAAATAGCAGTCATTAGAAATTAAAAGAGGTTCCTGGCGCGGAGCGCTTCGCGGCAGCGAAATAGGCTTGGCGACTTGGCGGGGATGAGGCAAGCTGAAGTCGTCGCGGTTTGCCGTGACCGGCTTCAGACGCCGGTATGGATGGGTCCAGCCACCCCGCCCTGCCGCCAAGCCGTGGCCGAAGGCCACCCCGTGCGCGACGACATCGCGACGGCACTAGGAGACACCCGGACCAGCAACCCTGTTGCGCCGTCCGGGTGGAACCGGAGGCCGACGCGATCCAAGGAGCACACGGACCCGCCAGAGGCGGAAACACTCGTGTTTCCGCCTCGCCAGCGGGACACCCTTCAGCCACTAAGCTTTGCGGCCTTGCCTTGCAAAAGGAGGACAGGGAGGCCGCCATCCATGCCACGCAACCTTAGCCGCGCGTCCGGGTCGCCAACCCGGACGTAACTCAACGCCGTAGCCGGATGCCCGTAATGGGGCTCGTCCGGCTGCAACGGGCGCTCGGGGGTGCAATCCCCCCGTTCGACCCAATCGGGTAAGCATGGTGCGGATGTTGGGCGACGCGGACACGGGCCCCGTGGTGACACGGCAAGCCCTGGCCAGTTGGAGAGCGGGTATTCAGCCCCGCCCGTGGGCGGCTCGAAAGGGTCGAACGCGTGCCGATCAGGTGGGCTTCACGCCGGGATGGGAAACCACCCGGAGTCCATCAGGGGAAACCTGGGATGGACGGTACTCGTGGGGGCAACCTCGCGAGATCGATGGATAGCTCAAGCCTGAAACTGCATCCGGCAACGAAGGATGCACATCGGAGAGCAAGAGCCAGTGCCGGGGGCCTCAGTCCCTCGGTGATCGAAGCTGGAAGCGAGACGGTGAGTAGGGGAGACGCTTTGGAACCTCGGTCCCCCGAAATCTGAGATGAAAGGCCATAGGCCTAGCCGTCTTCGTGAGGCGCTGGCGGTCTGCTCGATAAGACCGACTGGAATAACGCGGGAAAGCCTAAGGCCGGAACCGGGTGGCACCGGTTCGGACCGTCCCTGGCGGGATGGTCGCGGCTATGGCTTGGAGCGTCGGTGAGTAGGTGACAAACGCCCCTGGTGGTTCGATCGAAACCCTGGGTGGAGCGACGGCAGCAACGGGAGGGTGGCCCCCTCCCCTCGCGGCCCGGACAACCGAAAGCTGACAGCGTTGAGTGCGGCTCTGGCTTGGCAGCCAGGGTTGTGGTGTGCGGTCCGTGGCGCGCTTGGCAGCGTGCGCGGGCGATTGCCCCTATCGGGGCTTCATCTGATCAAACCGGAGAATCGATATGACGCGACAGACAGACCCGCCCATTCCGGGCATTCGACAACCATGGAGGATCCATGACGACCATCAATCGTGGCGCCGCAACATCGCCCTCGGGCGGCGGCGCGCGGCGGCGGTTGTCCCCCCAAGGCTCGATGCCTGGGGGGATGGCCTGTCGCCGCGCTCGCCGTTGCCGTCCGGGGCTCCCGGCGGCGGCACAAGACGGCGAACGTCGGGCGTCCGCTTCATAGCGTGCGCCCTCATAGCGTCGGCCGGGATTTTCCCGGCCGACGCGCCATGAAACGGACGAAGGATCAGCTGCTCGATGACCGATGGGCTCGCTTCGCATCTCGCGCAGTCGGCCGACCATTTCTGGGTCGCTGTGCTGCGCTGGGGCTACCCGAATTTTCCTCTCTGGGTGCTCGGCCTGGTCAGCCTGTCCATCCTCGTCGGATGGCCTGGCGAGCGGCCCCACGACGACAAGACCAGCCACCACACGCTGTGGTGGCGGCTGCGGATCGGCGCCCTCGGCGCCGCGATCCTCGGCGTCACGTTCTGCATCCTGTACCGCATGCTCGCCTATCGCGTCCTGACGCCGGATTCGGCGGCTGCACTGGTCGGCGACCTGGTCGATCGCTGGTGGCTTCTCGCCATCGCCGTGCCCTGCCTGGCGCTCGTCCTGCGCATCGGTTTCGTGCGCTACGGGCGCCCCTGGCTGTCGTCCCGACTGCGCGATGCCCGGATCAGCCAGAGGACCGATTTGCTGTCCGATATCCGCGAGGAAGTCGGCCGCTGGGGCGCGACAAGTTTCGACCCTCGCGCCTTCTATGCGCCGGGCGAGGTTTTCACCGCCATCAACGACAACAAGACGCCGGCGCGGATCCCGACGCGGACCTTTCTGGAGACGCACAAATGCGTCATCGGCGCGACCCGTTTCGGCAAGGGTGTGACGTTCCAGAGCTGGGCCGACCAGGCCATCCAGCGCGGCGACGCCGTGTGGATGTTCGATCCGAAGGGTGACGAATTCCTGCCGGTCATCATGCGCGCCCGGGCGAAGGAATTGGGCCGGATCTTCGTGCTCATCGACCTGAAGGATCAGGGCTACGGCGCCTGGTCGCCGCTGGAGCACGGCACGCTCGAAGAGCGCGCGATCCGCATGACGGAATTGCTCGGGCTGAAGGAGCGCGGCACCGATGCCGACCACTACAAGGCCCTCTCCTCCCGCGTCCTGCGGGAGATCCTGTCGCAGGCCTCGCGGACGAGCCTGGGAGGCATGGTGAAGGGCATAGCGGCGGCGAAGCTGGACGAGGACCAGGCCAAGGCCATGCTGTCCCCTGTGGCGAAGCTGGAGCGCTTCGCCGAGCGCCGCGGCCTCTCCCCGAAAGCGGGCCGCGGGCTCCACGTCGAGGAGTCGCTGACGAACAATGCCGTGGTCTATGTCGTCGGCTCGATCGACGATGCGGACATGACCCTCGCGACGCGGCTGCTGCTGACCGAGCTGGTGCAGACGGCAACCCGGATGAAGGCGCAACGGAAAACGGCCCTGACCATTTTCGTCGACGAGCTGAAGTTCCTGGCCTCGGAGACGATCACGCGCGTCCTGGCGGCCGCGGCTTCCGCCAACGTCAACATGACGGTGGCGTTCCAGAGCTTCGCCGACATGCTGTCGCCGGATGACAAGACGCTCGACGGCCGTGCCGTGCTGCAATCGGTGCTGACCAACTGCCAAGTCAAATTGATCTTCGGCGGCACCGACGCCGAGACGGCCGAATGGGTCGCCACAGCGTCGGGCACCGTTCGGAAGCGGGTCGCGAAAATGGAGCGGACGAAGGTCGGCGCACTCGGTGGCGAGACCTGGGAGGATCAGCGCACGCTCGGTGACGCCGAGGAGGCTTTGATCCCCGAAAACACGGTGCTGTCGTTACCGCCAGGTCGGGCCGTGCTGTTCCAGCCCGGGAAGCTAGCCACCGTCGTCCAGGTGTCACCGATCCGGACGCCGGAAACCGAGGCCGTCGCCGCGGCGCGCGCAGCGGCCGCCGGCGGCGCCGCGGCGCCGGCAGCGGTAGCGCCGTAGTCCGGACGCCCCAGGGCATGCCAAGCCCGCCCCGCCTCCTCGAGGCGGCACCAATGTCGTAGACGTCGACCAGCTGGCCGGCTGCAGGCGATGGCCGGCAGCTGATGCCGGAATGGAAAGGGGCGGTGAAATCACCGCCCCTTTGGGAAAGCATCACATCGACGCTACCGCCGATCTTAGAACGAAAATCGCAACAACCATCTCTGAAATAGGGACTTCAGAGAAATAGGTCTCGCCTTTTCAAGATTGCGCTCGTGGGTCACGTGGTCAGCTCCCCATTCAGCAATTTCCCAATCCCGCATTGCGGAGAGGAGCGTGTGCTGAATGTCTCTTATCCGCTTCAACATCTGAGGCGTTGGAGCCGTGAGGTTGTCGCGAATATTCCAAAGATCCTCCAGGCGCTGAAACGGATTCCAGCGTGGTGTCGCGTTGCGCATGAGCGCGACGAGATCCGCGCATTCCTGTTGAAGAAAACCCTCCGCGATCAGTTCCAAAACCAACAGTTCCCAAAGCGGATCCACGAGATTCGTGTCACCGCCAATACGATCCTGGTCCACCATGTAGAGTCCCTCCACTATTGGAGCGTTGGAACCCTTGCGGCATGTCGAGCGTCCTTGCGGACCTCTTCAGGTCCACAAGGGCGCGATCGACGGATCGCTGAACTCAGCTTGAATCAGAGCTGGCAAAAAGAAAAGCCCCTGCCTGCGCTACCTGGCGGCACCGGGGCGAAATGGAATCATAAAAGGTCGAGGAGACCGGGCGAGCGCGCCTCGCTCTCCTCGAGGCGGCGCCGATCGCCGCGCCGTGACGACCAGGTCGACCAGTCGGCCGACCGGAGGACGGGGCCGATTCCAGCCCCGATCTGCGGCGGCGCCGATTGCCGGCACCGCTGTGACGATGGGAAAGGGGCGGTGTAAACCACCGCCCCTTTGGAATGCATCATCGCGATGCTTACAGCAGATCGAAATGAATCTTTTCCCGTCGTAAAAGTCTCCGATGGCGACGGAAAAGCTCCCTTTGAGTTATGAAACGAGACACGAGATAAGACAATCGAAGGAACGTCTGGTCTTCCAACCAAATGTAAAAGAGCCGGCGCTTGAGGCGTCTAATCTCCTTCAAATCCTCACGTCCCGCAATCTCATCACTCTCCTGGGAGAGTCTTCTTTTCATCTGCTCTTCCTGCGGATCCACGAAGGTCGCGTCACCGCCATTACGATCCTCACTCACCATAATGGATTCTTCCACTATTAAGCGTTGGAACCCTTGCGGCATGCCGAGCGTCCTTGCGGACCTCGGAAGGTCCACAAGGGCGCGATCGACGGATCGCTGAATTCAGCTTGAATCAGAGCTGGCAAAAAGAAAAGCCCCTGCCAGCGCCACCTGGCGACCCCTGGGCGAAATGGAATCACGAAAGGTCGAGGAGAACGGGCGAGCCCGCCTCGCTCTCCTCGATGCAGCGCCGATCGCCGGCACCGTGACGATCAGGTCGACCAGTCGGCCGACCGGAGGACAAGAGGACCGTCTATCGCATCCGCGCTCGAACCCCACCTCCCCAGACCTCAGCCTTACCGAGTTCTCACTTTGTCTGGCAAAAGGTGCACTGGCAGGAAAACTTGAGGTGCCCCCGAGGACGGGGCCGATTCCAGCCCCAGGTCTGCAACGGCGCCGATTGCCGGCACCGCTGAAACGAGGAGAGGCAGCGGATGTGACCGCCGCCTCTCGTGGCATGCACCAATCGGTGCTAGGCGATGGAACCGGCGATGAAGCCGCAGACGATACCGAACAGGCTCAAGCCTACAACCACCCAGAACCAAATCCGCGCCATCTCCGCCCACAGGGTGGCGAAGTCCTCACGGAGCCCCAGAATCTCGCCCCGAAGTTCGAGATGCCGGGTGTGCGCGGCGTTGCCCTCAATGATCTTGCCGGCGTCGAGCAACCGGTAGGATGCCCTGATCTCCTCAAGGATCCTGGCAGCGTCGCTCTTGACGTCACCAGACCGAGAGGCGCCACCGACACCCTCTCCCCACGTGGCCGTCTCCCTCTTCTCGTCCCAGAGGATCCTCTGAAACGTGAAGCTTGCCATTTCGGCAGCGGGACGGCTGAGCCCAGCCTTCACCAAGTGCCGTTCCACCATCTGCCAGTAGGTCTCCACGATCTGCGCGTCGACCTTGCTGCAATCCGTGCTGTCCATAGGGTCCTCCTCGAATGAGCGGGCCCCGTGAATCGCTGATCGTCCTCGCGGACTCACAGGAGTCCACGAGGGCGATCGTCGGATCGCACCCGGAGTTTGAAACAGCCTTCGGTCATTGGGAAGATCCCTTCAGAACCATCGGCTTGGAATCTTCAAGGCGAACGTATCGAAAATGGTGTGCGCAGCAGCCGGATCGAGAGATATTGGTTGAAACCAACCGCGCTCTCATTCTCATCACATTGAAAAGCCATCGCCCAATATCATGAAGCAAATAACAGACAGACTATTAACAGACGCCATAACATTGGCGGTAGTTTCTGGTTTCGGTTATCTATTTTCCTACAGCTTCAATATAGGTTATGCTAAGTGGTTCGGATATCCTCCAGATTTGCTAGTTGTTTCACTGTCAGATGTTCTTTTATCTATATTGGCACTAATTGCGATAATTTTTCCTCTATTTCAATCCTATGCTATCTTCATAAATAGATTTCTTCCTGACACGCCAGTAGCACACGTTGGCGCAGTTGTTGGATTGCTTTTTCTTGCTCTTATAACAGCTATTGCACGATCCGTGTCACCGTCGTTTGGATACTCAATTGCGTCCATTGTGCTATTGTTCTACGTGCTTTTAAACTCATATTATATA
>NZ_JBYRFX010000525.1:0-2703 GCF_057815775.1 Inquilinus sp. | reverse complement strand
CTCTGGATGCCCGGATCAAGTCCGGGCATGACAGTTGTGAGGAAGGCTGGCGGATCCCAGGCTGAAGACAGTTGCTGCGCGCTCAGGCCACCCGGCCGAAGCCGATGCGGGCGATGCCGTAGCGGCGCTCGTCCAGCAGGTCGAGCCCCGGCACGGCGGGCTCGTCGGCCGCGGTCTCGGCCACCACCAGGCAGCCGGGCGCCAGCCATCCGGCGGCGGACAGCGCCGCGATCGCCGGGCCGATCAGCCCCTTGGCATAGGGCGGGTCCAGGAACAGCAGCGTCGCCCGGGTCTTGGCCGGCGGCGGCTTCAGCGCGTCGGCGCGCAGCAGATGGGCGCGCGCGGTCTCGCCCAGCGTCTCGGCATTCTTGCGGGCGAAGCCCAGGGCTGTGGCGGAGCTGTCGAACAGCCAGGCCTCGGCGGCGCCGCGCGACAGCGCCTCGAAGGCCAGCGCCCCGGTGCCGGCGAAGGCGTCCAGCACAACCGCATCGGTCACGGCGTCGCCGTCGTCCGGCCCGTATCCGGCATGGGCCAGGATGTTGAACACCGCCTCGCGCACCCGCTCGCTGGTCGGGCGGGTGGCGCGGTCCGGTGGTGCGGCGAGGGCGCGGCCCCTATGCCGGCCGGCGACGAGGCGCAGCGGCATTGCGAGGGGCAGGAGCGGCAGGGGGCTTGGGGCCGCCGGCGGGATTGGAATTGCCGGCAGGCTTGTGGCCGGTGGCGGACTTGGCCGCCGGCTTCGGCTTCGGCGGCTCCTCGTCGCGGTTTTCCATCCAGCGGCCGAGCTGGTCGCGCAGCACCGAGGCCTTGATCTCCTCGGCCTGGCCCTTCTCCAGGATGCCCAGCTGGAACGGGCCGTAGGCGATGCGGATCAGCCGGTTCACGTTCAGGTTGATCGCCTCCATCACCTTGCGGACCTCGCGGTTCTTGCCCTCGCGCAGGGTGATGGTCAGCCAGGCATTGGCGCCCTGCACCTTGTCCAGCTCCGCCTCGATCGGGCCGTAATGGACGCCGGAGACGGTGATGCCCTTGGCCAGTTCGGCCAGCCTGGCCGGATCCGGCGTGCCGTGGACGCGCACGCGGTAGCGCCGCGGCCAGCCGGTCGACGGCAGCTCCAGCCGGCGCGACAGCTCGCCGTCATTGGTCAGCAGCAGCAGGCCTTCGCTGTTGAGATCCAGCCGGCCGATCGACACCACGCGCGGCAGATCCTCCGGCAGGTTGTCGAACACGGTCTGGCGCCCCTGCGGGTCGGACCGGGTGGTCACCAGCCCGGCCGGCTTGTGATAGCGCCACAGCCGGGTGCGCTCCGGCTCCGGCACCGGCACGCCGTCGACGCTCAGGATGGCGCCGGGCGGCACCACCACGGCGGGGGTGTCCAGGATCTTGCCGTCGATGGCGACGCGGCCCTCGGCGATCCAGCGCTCGGCCTCGCGGCGCGAGCACATGCCGGCGCGGGCCAGGACCTTGGCGACGCGCTCGCCGTCCTTCTCAGCCCCATCCTTGAAGGTGCCCTTCGGCTTCGGCGCCGGCTTCGGGCCTGCGGCCTTTCTCGCGGGGGCCTGTTTCGTGAGGGTCAGCGTCGTGTTCGTGGCCGGCTTCGGGGCGCCCCCGGCTTTCGCGGGGCCCTTCGCCGTCACGGCGGTGGTCTTGTGATCGGTCTTGCTCATCGCTCTTGTTTAGCGCGAAGCCTGCGGCCAGGGTTAGCGCGAAACACTGGGATCTGACCCGTGCCCGTGGAACCGCCCGACTCGAACCTGACCGACAGCTACATGCGCCTCGCCCTGGACGAGGCAGCGGCTGCGGCTGCGCGCGGTGAGGTGCCGGTCGGCGCGGTGCTGGTCGAGGCCGCGACCGGCGCCGTGCTGGCCCGGGCCGGCAATCGGGTGGAGGAGCTGGCGGACCCGACCGCCCATGCCGAGGTGCTGGCGATCCGCGAGGCCGGGCGGCTGCGTGGCCGGCCGCGGCTGCCGGATTGCGACCTCTATGTCACGCTCGAACCCTGCGCGCTGTGCGCCGGCGCGATCTCCTTCGCCCGGCTGCGCCGCCTGGTGTTCGCAGCCACCGACCCGAAGGGCGGCGCGGTGTTGCACGGCCCCCGTTTCTTCGAACAGAAGACCTGCCACCATCGGCCGCAGGTGGAGCAGGCGCCGCCGCATGGCGCCGAGGCGGGCGAGCTGTTGCGGGCCTTTTTCCGGGCGCGGCGGGCGCAGGCGGGGGCGACGTTTACAAAACGCTAACTTTCAATCCGGGCTGTGCCTCGTATCGTCTGGCCGGTCCCGGCGCGGCAAGCCGACCGGGCCTTAGCGTATCCGCAGGATCGCCTGCACCCGGCTTGCCGAGGCCGTCCGATGAAGCTGTGGAAAATCTCCCAGGACGTGAACGACGAGACCGACACCTACGACTCCGCCATCGTCGCGGCCGAGACCGAGGATGCGGCCCGCCGGATCCACCCGAACCGGATGCCCATGTCCTGGCGCTTCAGTCAGGGCAGCTGGTGTTCACCGCAGGAGGTGAAGGTGGAACTGATCGGCGAGGCCCGGGACGGCCTCCGCGACGGCGTGATCCTGGCGAGTTTCAACCCGGAATAGCGGGCGGGCGAAGGGATCCCGCCACAGGATTGCTGCAAAGGCGCCCGGTCCGTCACCTCACGGCCACAGACCGCAGGCGGAATGGCGGCTGATTGTCTGCCGGTTATGATCGAGG
>NZ_JBYRFX010000524.1:0-3205 GCF_057815775.1 Inquilinus sp. | reverse complement strand
GCCAGCAGCTGGTCCAGCTTCGGGTCGAAGAAGCGCTGCGCCGAGAACCGGGTCTTGCCCTTGTTGCGCGAGTTGAAGGCGTCGTCGATCTGGTAGTACGGCGTGGCGCCGACGTACCAGGAGTTCAGGGCCATGTCGAAGCTGCCATCCAGCAGCCCCTGGCGCCACACCGCACCCTCCGGCGTTGCCAGCTTCACGTCGATGCCGATCTCGTTCATGCCCTCGATCGCGATCTGGGCGGTGCTGATCCAGTCGGTCCAGCCATTCGGCACGATCAGGTCGAAGGACAGCTTCTCGCCATCCGGCGTGTCGCGGAAGCCGTCGCCGTCCTTGTCCTTGAAGCCGGCCTTGTCGAGCAGCGCCTTGGCCGCCTCCAGGTCATATTTGGTGAACTGGCCGTATTGGGTGCGGGCCTCCGGATTGGCCCAGCTTTCGAAGCGCTTGCCCAGCGTGCCGGGATCGTCGTTCAGCGTGGGGTAGCCATAGCCGGCGACATTGACCATGGCATCGCGGTCCATCGCCATGCTGACGGCGCGGCGGAAATCGACATTGTCGAAGGCCTTGCGATGGGCCGGGTTCGGGCTCTCGAAATTCATGATCACCGCGACCAGGCTGCCCGGCGGGAACCAGTAGCCGTGATGGTCCTTGTCGCTGGCGACATAGGTCTTGTCGATGTCCGGCAGGAACGAGGCGAACCAGTCGAGGTCACCGGCATTGGCGGCGGCCAGCGCCTGGTCGTTGTTGCCGATCTGCGGGAAGCGCAGGCAATCGACCTTCAGCGACGCCGCGTCCCAGTAATGCGGGTTGCGGCACTGCTCATAGACCTGGGTGGTGAAGCGGGTGACCTCGGTCATCGGTCCGGTGCCGACCGGGTTCTCATTCAGGTAGGTGACCGGGTCGGCGACATCCTTCCAGACGTGCTGCGGGATGATCGGCATCTCGATCAGCTTTTCCGGCCCCAGCGCGGTCGCAGTCTTGAAGGTGAACTTCACCTGGGTCGGGCTGGTCACCGTGACGTCGCTGATCACGTCCCAGATGCTGCTGAAGTCCAGCGCCGGGAATTTCTTGGCCAGGTCGAAGCTGAACTTGACGTCGTCGGCGGTGAAGGGCTGGCCGTCCGACCACAGCACGCCGTCGCGCAGGTCGAAGGTCACGCTCTTCAGGTCGTCGGCCAGGGTCATGGCCTTGGCCAGGCGGTAATAGGGCTTGTTGCCCTGCATCTTGTTGAGCACCACCAGCGGCTCATAGATGAAATCCATGGTGCTTTGGCGGTACGAGGTGCGGTTGAACGGGTTGAAGTTCCGCACCCAGCTGGTCTCTTCCTCGATATGGATCGACAGGACGGACTGGGCATAGGCGGCGGTGCCCGACGCGCCCAGCAGGGCGGCGGCAAGCAACAGGGCCGGTGCGCGATGCATCATCTGTTTGGCCTCCATGTTTATTGTTTGGTTGGGCCGCCGGCCCTGGTTGCGGGCCGGCGGGTCGGCAAAGTCAGACGGTCGATACAATCAAGCGGCGGCGAGCAGGCTTTCGACCTCGGCGTGCAGCGCCGGGATATCGGCCGCGGCCGCGCCCAGGCGGCGCTCCGCTGCATCCAGCCGGGCGATGGCGGCATCGTCCAGCGGCCGGGCCCGGGCGGCGGCGCGCTGCATCTCCGGCAGTTCGCCATGGCAGTGCAGGGCGATATCGCAGCCGCCGTCCAGCACCTGGGCGACGCGGTCATGCACCTCGCCCTGCAGCGAATTCATGAACACGCAGTCGGAGATCAGCACGCCGTCGAAGCCCAGGCGGCGGCGGATCACCTCCTGGGTGATGACCGGCGAGACCGAGGCCGGGCGGTCGGGGTCGAAGGCGCTGTAGACGACGTGGCTGACCATCGCCCAGGGCGTGTCCTTCAGCGCGGCGAAGGGCAGGAAGTCGGTGGCATCCAGCGTCGCGGCATCGGCCTCGACCACCGGCCGGGTCTTGTGGCTGTCCTCGGTGGCGCGGCCATGGCCGGGGATGTGCTTCATCACGGGCATCAGCCCGACCTCGAGGAAGCCGTCCACCACCTCGCGGCCCAGCGCGGTCACGATCTGCGGGTCCTCGCCGAAGGCGCGCTCGCCGATCACCGCGTCGGCGCCGGGCATCAGCAGGTCAAGCACCGGGGAGCAGGCGCTGTTCAGACCGCAATCCCGCATCATCCGCCCCATGGCGATCGACGACAGGCGCACGGCGCGCTTGGCGGCCTCCAAATCCTTCTCCGCCAGCCGGCCGAAGGAGCGGAAGCTGCGGAACATCGGCCAGGCGCCGGAATCGAGGTGGGAGACGCGGCCGCCCTCCTGGTCGGTCAGCACGGGCGCGTCGGGCCGGCCCACCGCCTCGCGGAAGGCGGCGCACAGCGTGCGCAGCTGGGCCGGGTCCTTCATGTTGCGGCGGCCGAGGAACAGGCCGTAGGGGTTCGCCTCGCGGAAGAAAGCCAGCTCGTCGGCCGACAGCGACGGGCGCTGGATGCCGAGGACGAGCGCGAGCGGCCTGGACGCAGAAGCTGCGGTCACGTCTGAAAACCTCCCATGTGCGGTGGGGGCGGGCCAGATCTGCCGCCGGCCGTCCCCGGATCATACGGTACTGCGGAACGTGTTACGCCTCGGGGCGTATCATGCCGTGGTATAGACCACCAGTGGAACCCGGAATCTGAATCGCGCCGACGATTTTTTCATAGAAGGCGATCGGGCCGGCGTCGCCGATGATGGCGTAGACGTGGCCCTGGTGATGCATGGTCGCCAGCGTCTCGCGCAGCAGGGCCTCACCGATGCCCTTGCCGCGCTGGTCCGGATCGACCGCGGTCGGGCCGAAGAAGCCGCGGGCCGTGGCGTCGTAGCAGGCGAAGCCCAGCAGCACGCCGTCCTTGACCGCGACCAGGCAGCCGATCGGCTGGTGCGCGAAGGCGACCTCGACCTCGCTGGCCCAGCCCTGGCTGAAATGCTTGGCCACCCAATCGGTGACCGGCCGCTTCTCCGGGCCGATGGCGGGCCGGATGGTGACGCCGGCCGCGTCCATCGCGGCGCGCGACGCCGTCGGCGCCTCCAATGCGTACAGCTTGACCAGAAGATCGGTCATATCCCCTCCCTTATTCCACAATTACGATACGTGTACCGTTATTGCGTTCCAACAGCTAAGGCCTGGAACGCCGCCGCGTCAATATGGAAGGCGGGGAGGGGTGGGA
>NZ_JBYRFX010000523.1:0-2448 GCF_057815775.1 Inquilinus sp. | reverse complement strand
TCAACGTTTTGAGTCCCCCCTCCCCTCGCGGGAGGGGGTTAGGGGGAGGGGGTTCTCTCCGCCAGAACAAGCATCGCAGGGGAGCAGCCAGGGCCGATGGTCTTTTCCGTCATCCGCCGCATGCTGGGCAGCGTGCCGACGCTGTTCGCGCTGGCGACCATCACCTTCTTCGTCATCCGCTTCGCCCCCGGCGGACCGTTCGACGACGACAAGAAGCTGCCGCCGGCGCTGATCGCCCGGATGGAGGCGCAGTACCATCTGAACGAACCGCTGTGGCGGCAGTACCTGCGCTTCCTGGGCGATATCGCGCATCTCGATTTCGGCCAGTCGATGTACTACCGCGAATACACGGTGACGCAGCTGATCGGCCACGGCCTGCCGATCTCGCTGCAGATCGGGCTGTGGGCCACCGTGCTGTATACCATCACCGGCGTGACCCTGGGCGTCGTCGCGGCGCTGCGCCGCAACGGCCTGCTGGACAACGTGGTCAGCGCCGTGGCCATGGGCGGCATCGTGGTGCCGACCTTCGTCATGGCGCCGATCCTGCAGATCGTGTTCGCGCTGATGCTGAGCCTGCTGCCGGTGGCCGGCTGGGACGGCGGCTGGCAGTCGATGGTGCTGCCGGTGGTGGCGATGGCCCTGCCGAACATCGCCTATGTCGCGCGCCTGACCCGCGGCGCGATGATCGAGACGCTGCGCAGCAACTACATCCGCACCGCCCGGGCCAAGGGCGTCGGCGAATGGCGGGTGCTGACCCACCACGCCATCCGCGGCGCCATGATCCCTGTCATCGCCTATCTCGGCCCCGCCACCGCGGCGCTGATCACCGGGTCGATGGTGATCGAGACCATCTTCGCCATCCCCGGCATCGGCCGCTATTTCGTCGAGAGCGCGATCAGCCGCGACTACACCATGGTGATGGGGGTCACCCTGGTCTATGGCGGCTGCATCATCCTGTTCAACATGGTGACCGACGTGGCGCAGACCCTGCTGGACCCGAGGTCGCGGGCATGACCGACGCCACCGTCCCGGAAATCGCCGCGCCCGAGGAACAGGGCGCCGAGGGCGTCAGCCCGCTGCGCGAGGCGCTGCGCCGCTTCCGCGCCAACCGCACGGCGCTGGCCAGCCTGGTGATGCTGGTGCTGATCGTGATCTTCTGCTTCGGCGGCCCGCTGCTGTACAGCTACGCCCCGGACGACGCCAATTTCGACGCGATGAACGCGCCGATGGACCTGCTGTCGGCCTTCCCCTTCGGCACCGACGACCTCGGCCGCGACCTGCTGCTGCGGATGATGGCCGGCGGCCAGGTGTCGCTGATCATCGGCCTGGTCGCCACGCTGATCGCGGTCGCCATCGGCGTCACCTGGGGCTCCACCGCCGGCTTCCTGGGCGGCTTCGTCGACCAGGTGATGATGCGCATCGTCGATGTGCTGTACGGCATCCCCTACATCTTCCAGGTCATCCTGATCAGCATGGCGCTGGGGCGCGGCAGCGGCGCCGTCATCATTGCCGTGGTGCTATCGCTGTGGCTGACCCCGTCGCGCATCGTCCGGGCCCAGGCCATCGCCCTGCGCAACCGTGAGTTCATCGAGGCGGCGCGGGCCGGCGGCATGACCAAGCGGCAGATCGTGCTGAAGCACATCATGCCGAACTGCATCGGCGTGGTAATCGTCTATTCCAGCCTGCTGATCCCGGACGTGATCCTGAGCGAATCCCTGCTCAGCTTCCTCGGCCTCGGCGTCCAGGCGCCGGAGACCAGCTGGGGCGTGCTGATCAGCGAGGGCCAGGCCAAGATCGAGACCGACCCGCACATGCTGATCCTGCCCGGGCTGGCCCTGGCGCTGACCCTGTTCTGCATGAACTTCGTCGCCGACGGGCTGCGTGATGCCTTCGATCCCAATGAACGCTGATCCCCTCCTGTCCGTCGAAGACCTGTGCATCCGCTTCCGCATGCGCCGGGGCACCGCCACCGCGGTCGACGGCGTCGACTTCACCGTCCGGCGCGGCGAGGTGCTGGGCATCGTCGGCGAGAGCGGGTCGGGCAAGAGCCAGATCCTGCTGTCGATCATGGGGCTCTTGGCCGGCAACGGCACCGCCACCGGCCGGATCCGGTTCGAGGGCCAGGATCTGCTGGCGCTGGACCGGCGCGGGCTGGACCGGCTGCGCGGGTCGGCCATGACCATGATCTTCCAGGACCCGATGACCTCGCTGAACCCCTATCACCGCATCGGGGCGCAGCTGACCGAGGTGCTGATCCGCCACCAGGGCATGCGCAAGCGCGAAGCCTGGGACAAGGCCACCCGGATGCTGGACCGGGTGAAGATCCCCGACGCGGCCAAGCGGATGAAGCTGTACCCGCATGAGCTGTCGGGCGGCATGCGCCAGCGCGTGATGATCGCCATGGCGCTGCTGTGCAACCCGCGCATCCTGCTGGCCGACGAGCCGACC
>NZ_JBYRFX010000522.1:0-8054 GCF_057815775.1 Inquilinus sp. | reverse complement strand
GATCTCCCACTGGAACGGCCGCTTCGACACGCGGAACAGCGGCTCGGCAAAGCGCCGCACCGCGGACTGGATCCGGGCGTTGGGGTAGGACCCGCCCGATGCCGCGATCAGCCGGGGATACAGGCCTTCGCCCAGCGCCGCCTCATCCGGCGGTGCGCCGTTGTCGGTGGCGAACAGGCCCTGCATCGCCTGGGCCGCCGAGGCGGGATCATTGGCATAGCCCTGCACGGTCTGGCAGCCGCCGAGGGCGAGCGCCGCGAGGCTGGTGGCGGTGCCGGCGAGGAAAGCCCGCCGACCCAAAATCGGATGCCCCAAAATCGGATGCAATGAATGGATCAAGGCTGCCCCCCTCATTTCGTGTTCAAAACAAAGCTGCGATCCCAATCCGGCGACGGCGGCGTCTCGGCATAGCCGGCGGCGCGGTCGCGGTAGAGCGCGGCGGCGGGATCCTTGTCCGCCAGCGCTGCGAAGAGGTAGGCCGCCTCGCCGAAACGGCGGCGGTAATAGACGGCGAGCGCGGCATGGAAGCGCCGCACCGCGCCGGCCCGCACCGGCGTGGCATCGCCGGCCAGGCCGATCGCCTCATACACCCGCACCGGCCGCGCCTTGCCCTTGACCACGAGGTGGTCGAGCCGGCGGATCAGGTAGCGGTGGCGTGGCAACTGGCGGTAGGTCGCCTCGCCGATCATCAGCTGGGTGCCGTACATCTTGTTGGCGCCTTCCAGCCGCGAGGCCAGGTTCACCGCATCGCCCAGCACGTTGTAGTTCAGCCGGGTCGGCGATCCGACATTGCCGACCACGGCGTTGCCGGAATTGATGCCGGCGCGCAGCCCCAGCGGCGGCAGCCCCTGGTCGTGCATGAAGGTGCGGTTGTAGCGGCCGAGGGCGTCGAAGGCCTCCAGCCCGGCATCGACGGCATGTTCGGCGGCATCGGGGTCCGGCAGCGGCGCGCCCCAGATCGCCATCACGGAATCGCCGATGAACTTGTCGACATAGCCGCCATGGCGCTCGACCGCATCGGCGACGCGGGCCAGCAGGCCGTTCACCACCGCGACCAGCCGCTCCGGCTCCGCCTCCAGCCGCTCGCTCAGGCTGGTGAAGCCGACGATGTCGTAGAAGGCGATGGTCACGGGCCGGGTCTCGCCGACCAGCGTCAGGCCATCCGGATTCTCGGCCAGCTTGTCGACCAGCGACGGCGCCAGATAGTGCCGGAAGGCGTTGACGACGCGCCGCCGCATCCGGTCCTCGACCACGAAGCGATAGGCATAGATCGCGGTGAAGGTCAGGGCCCAGGCCGCCAGGATCGGCACCAGCGGCGGGACAATGCCGCTGCCGAGCGCGTGCAGCGACGCCACCACGGCGATCAGCACGGCCGCCAGCAGCGCCAGCAGGCCCCGGCCCGGCGCCAGCTGGAACAAGAGCGCGCCAAGCACGGTCGACAGCACCCCGACCAGCAGGGCCGCGGCGGCGGAGTGCAGCATCAGCGGCTCGCGCCCGAGGGCGAAGGTCGTGGCGGCAATCGCATGCACCAGCGTGCCGGCCATGGTGAACCGGCCGCCGGTGCCGATCATCGGGCTCTGGGCCGGGCCGCAGCGTGCCGCCGGCTCGTGGTCCGACTGCTCCGCCAGCAGCCGGCGCGCGGTGATAAACCGGTCTTCGCCGTTGAGGATCAGCCCGACGATGACGATCCGGCCGGCGAATTCACGGCGGAAGAAGTCGAGATCGCCGGCCTGGGCGCAGGCGGCAATGTCGGCGAATTCGTAGATCGGCACCTCGCGCGGGGCGATGGTGAAGTCGATCACCGAGTGCCCGGCCGGCACGGCATAGCCGGCCCGGGTCGCCAGCTCCGCCGCGAAGCTGCGCACCGTGCCACCATCCACGGAAGACTGCGTGTCCAGATAGGTCCGCACCACATTGTCCGGATCGGTCACGAGGTTGATCGGGCTGAGGTGCTTCTCGCCGTCGCCATCCTCGCCGCCGATCGCGACCACCAGATTCTGGTCGGGGCGGATCGGCTGGTCGATGCTCGGCGCGTAGCCCAGCACCACCTTGCCCGCTGGGCCGAGCCGGGCCAGCGCTTGCCGCAGCGGGCGATCGTATTTGGGCAGGAGGCCGGGATGGTCCAGCGTGGTCGGAAAGATCTCATCCATGCCGATGACCGCGGCGCCGCCAGCCGCCAGCCCGGCCAGGACGTAACCGAACTCAGGCGTCCAGGCCACCTTGGGCTCGTTCTTGAGCGGAGGGGTGCGATAGGTTTCCTCGCGGACCGCCACCACGGCGACGGGCGGGCGATCGGGCAGCGGCCGGTGGGTCAGGCCGAAGGGCCGGTCGATCCACAGCAGCGGATCGATCCCCAGGCGCTGCAGGAAGCCGGCGCTGGGCAGCAGCATGCTGCTGCCCAGGACGGCGCCGATGCCGAGGGCCACGATCATGCGGCGGAACCTGTGCATCCCGGTGTTTCGCGGAATCGGGGGGCTGGTCGTGCCGCGCCACAGCGCAGCACGACCATGCTGCCCGCCCCCTTGGCGCCCGGGTCGACCGAGAACACGGCCGAATGGCCGCCGGCCTCGATCCGGTAGGGCACGCCGGTCTGCAGCTTCGGCGCATCACCGGGATAGCGGAAGCCGGCGCCGCCCTGGCCTTCCCACACCGTCTGCGGCGATGGGGCGTCCAGCATCACGATGCGGATCGAGCCGTCGGCACCGGAGAATTGCGGCCGGCCGGAGGAGACGGTGGTCTCGGCCCACAGCTTCGCATCGAAGGGCGTCTCGCCCAGCCGGTTGATGCCTGCGCCGGGTTCGGCCGAATGGGCGTCGACCGGGACCATCCGGTTGATCCCGGCGCCGGATTCGGACGAACCGGCATTGAGCGCGACCTGGCTGCGGCCGCAGGGGGCGTTGCGGGTCGACACCAGGCCGCCGGAGACGCGGCTGGCCCCGGCGCCGACGGTGACGACGCCGCCACGAATGGTCTCGATGCTGCAGCCGCCGGCATAGGCCAGGACCAGGCGGCCGCTGCTGCCGAGATCGATGGTCTGCCCGGAATAGACGCTGTCGCCCGTCTCGACACCGGCGTCCGCCGCGCCGCTGATCGCCGTCACCTGCGCCGTGGCGTCACCGCTGGGCGCGGGGCTGCTGGAGCCGGAATTCGCGCCGCCTTGCAGCAGGGTGTTGAAGAGACTGTCGAATTGCGCCGAAGCGCTGGTCGGAACCATGACCACCGCCAGAGCGGCGGCAACAAGCCACGCTGAAATACGCCTGTTCATATCCGTCGCCCCCCTGAAACAAAACCCGGCGATGGCAGGTCACCGGATCTCTCAAATCACAATCGTCCCCACCTTTCTGATGCGCGCGGGACATGGCTTTTTCGTGACGATTGTAACAAACCCTGTGGCAGGGTGCCGCTTCGCTGTCGGCCCTCTGTCGCCGAAGCCGGCCGCGTTGGCCGCTTGTCGGCGGCGCAAGGCCGGCCTAAGGTCTGCGTTACCTTATGTCTGATGTTTCGAGCCGGACCATGGCCATCGCCGCCCTCTCCCCCCGCCCCGCCCTCGACGACCGTGCCGCCGCCGCGCTGCGCGCGCTGCTCGGCGACCGGTTCTCGACCTCAGCGGCGGTGCGCGAGCAGCATGGGCGGGAAGAGACCTACCACCCGACCATGCCGCCCGACGGGGTCGCCTTCCCGCAGACGACCGAGGAGGTCGCGGCGGTGATGCGGATCTGCGCCGAGTTCGAGATCCCGGTCATCCCCTACGGCACTGGCACCTCGCTGGAAGGCGGCATCGCGGCGCTGCGCGGCGGCGTCAGCATCGATCTCCAGCAGATGAACCGGGTGGCGCGGGTGTCGGCCGAGGATCTCGACTGCACGGTCGAGGCCGGGGTGACGCGCAAGCAGTTGAACGAGTACCTGCGCGACACCGGCCTGTTCTTCCCGATCGATCCCGGCGCCGATGCCAGCCTGGGCGGCATGGCGGCGACCCGCGCCTCGGGCACCAACGCCGTGCGCTACGGCACCATGCGCGACAATGTGCTGGGCCTGACCGTGGTGCTGGCCGATGGCCGCATCATCCACACCGGCGGCCGGGCGCGGAAATCCTCGGCCGGCTACGACCTGACCCGGCTGTTCGTCGGCTCCGAAGGCACGCTCGGCATCATCACCGAGGTGACGCTGAAACTGTACGGCATTCCGGAGGCGATCTCCTCGGCGGTCTGCGCCTTCGCCTCCGTCGCCGACGCCGTGAACACCGTGATCTCCACCATCCAGCTCGGCATCCCGATCGCGCGGATGGAGCTGGTGGACGAGGTGCAGATCCGCGCCTCGAACGCCTATTCCAAGCTCGACCTCGAAGTCGCCCCGACCCTGTTCTTCGAATTCCACGGCACCGAGGCCGGCGTGGCCGAGCAGGCGGAGACGGTGCGGGCGCTGGCGCAGGACAATGGCGGCGGCGAATTCCAATGGGCCACCCAGGCCGAAGACCGCACCAAGCTGTGGGAGGCCCGGCACAAGGCCTATTATGCCGGGCTTGCGCTGCGCCCCGGCTGCAGCGGCATGCCGACCGATGTCTGCGTCCCGATCAGCCGGCTGGCCGACTGCATCGTCGAGACCAAGGCCGATATCGAGGCCAGCGGCATGGTGGCGCCGATCGTCGGCCATGTCGGCGACGGCAACTTTCACACCTGCATGATCCTGAACCCGGAAGACCCGGCGGAGATCGCGACCGCCCAGGCCTTCCACGACCGGCTGGTGATGCGAGCGCTGGCGATGGGCGGCACCTGCACTGGCGAGCATGGCGTCGGCTACGGCAAGATCCGCTATCTCGAGCACGAGCATGGCGAAGCCGTCGCCGTGATGCGGTCGTTGAAGCAGGCGCTGGACCCGGCCGGCATTCTCAACCCCGGCAAGGTGCTGCCAGGCAACTGAAGAGACTGTTCGGATCTACCCGAACAGGGCCCAGACCAGGACCAGCACGGCGGCGACGGCGATCAGCGCGATGACCGGCGCATTGCGCCGCGGCGGCTCATCGAGCTGATGGTCGGGCGCGCCACCGGTCGCACCGGCCTGGAAGGCCGGCGGATCGCTGGCCGGGAACGACTCCTCGATCGCCTCGTCGATCTTCTCGTCCGGCGTCGGCCCGGCCGGGCGCGGCTCGGCAGCAGACATCACGGCCTCCCTGGATGGTCTGGCGGATTATGGCCACGATGGTGAACGGGCCACCAGAACTAACGGCCATAACGAAACGGGCAGCGCTGAGCCGAGTTCCCCCGACCCCGCACTTGCCTCTATGATCGCAGGATCATGCCCAGGCTCCGCATCCGCATCGACTTCGACCCGTCCGGCCCCGACCGCCAGCTCGGTCCCGGCAAGATCGGCCTGCTCGAACATGTCGCCGAAACCGGCTCGATCTCGGCCGGCGGCCGGGCGATGGGCATGTCCTATCGCCGGGCGTGGCTGCTGATCGACAGCCTGAACCGGTGCTTCCGCGAGAAGGTGATCGAGACGCGGCACGGCGGCACCCAGGGCGGCGGGGCCGTGCTGACGCCGTTCGGCCAGTTGCTGATCGAAGAGTTCCGCGCCATCGAGCAGGAGGCGGCGACGACGGTGGCCCGTCGGCTGGCCGCGTTGGAGGCCGCGACGACCGAGCCTGACGCCGACGATGCGGCCCGGCCCGCGGCAGCCGCGGCCGGCGACGTCTGAAGCGACGGGCCTGAGTCGATCAGGACGGCAGTGGTCAGCCGCCCTCCCACCAGACGCTGTCCTCCTCGTCATGTGACGACGCCAGCACGGCGCCGACCACGAGGCCGATCGCCGGCCCGACCACAGCCCAGAGAATCAGGAATATGCTCATGGCTGTTCCCCCCATGGCCGCCGCTGTTCGGCGCAGCCGTTCGAACGATGGCATCGTGTCGGACGCGGCGCGGCCGGGTCCTGCCGTTCAGCCCTGGGCATCGTCGACATCGTCAGCATCGGTCGCCGGCCGGAACGCCGAGACATGCGGCGCGTCATAGTCGTGGCTCAGCAGCGTGACGGCCGCATCCACCGTGATCGCCAGCAGGCCGGCGACGATGACGATGACCCCCGAGGTGGCGACGATGCGTCCGAGCTTGGTTTCCGCCACCATGTCGAGCAGTGACGGTTCTTCGGCCAGAACAGTCTGCACGGTCGAAGACGTCGACCGTCGGAGGGAAGGCGATCCGGATGGCCACATAGGCGCCCCGTCGAGTTCTATTGTGGGAAAATGTCCCACAATGCTAGAGTGACCGCCGTTGCACGTCAAACGGAATCCGTTGTTGTGGATATTTTACCCACAAGCGGCGTGCTAAGGTAGGATTCGTTACGGATCACAAGCCCCAGGATGCCACCTTCCTCTGACCCAACCCGGCCACCCCAGCCCCAGGCTCTGCTCGGGCCGCTGGCCCGTCTGCTGCGCCCGCTGGTCCGGCTGCTGATCCGCAGCGGCGTGACCTTCCCGGTGCTGGCCGACCTGTTGCGCGGCCTCTATGTCGAGGTGGCGGTGCGTGACCTGCTGACCGACCCCAAGGCCCGCACGGACAGCCGCGTCAGCCTGCTGACCGGCGTTCATCGCAAAGAGATCCGGCGCCTGAGGACGGAGCCTGCCGCGCCACAGGACACGCCCCCGGCCGTGGTCACCATGAGCAGCCAGATCATCGCCCGCTGGCTCGGCACCCCGCCCTATGCCGATGGCGAGGGCCGGCCGCGGCCGCTGCCCCGTGCCGCCACGGCCGTGGACGAGCCGTCCTTCGAAGGCCTGGTCGCTTCGGTGACCAAGGATGTGCGCGGGCGCGCCGTGCTGGACGACTGGGCCGAGCAAGGCATCGTCACCCTGGATGACCAGGGCCGCGTGACCCTGAACGCCGCCGCCTATGTCCCGCGGCCGGGCAGCGAGGCGCAGTTGTTCTACTTCGCCCGCAACCTGCACGACCACATTGCCGCGGCGGCCGACAACGTCGCCGGCGGCACGGCCCGGTTCCTCGACCGTTCGGTCCATTACGACAGGCTGCAGCCCGAGACGGCGGCCCGGATCGAAGCCGCGGCCCGGCAATCGGCCCAGAAACTGCTGATCGAGATCAACCGTCTGGCCCTGCCGCTGGCAGAGGCCGACGATGCTGCCGGGGACGCCCCGGCCACCCCGCTGCGCCGGATCAATCTCGGCGTCTATCTCTATGCCGAAGACGACACGGCCGACGAGGAGCCCTCAGAGTGAATCGGCTGATGGCGTTCCTGCTCCTGGCCGTGGTGGTGTCCTGTGCCGCCGGCTCGGATGCCGACACGATGTCTTCGAGCTCGAATGCGAACTCGAATGCGAGCTCGAATTCACCGACCGGAGGCCGCACCAGCCAGCCGGGCAATGCCGGCGGCCTGGCGGATCGCGGCGTCGGCGGCACCGGCATCCGGCCCGAGGATCGCGGCATCGGCGGCACCGGCATCGTCGGCGTCATCACCGGCTTCGGCAGCGTCTGGGTCAATGGCCTGGAGGTGGAGCTGGACGCCACCACCCCGATCCGGATCGGCGACCAGCGCGGCTCCAACACCGGCCTGCGCATCGGGCAGCGGGCGGTGATCGAGGCCGTGCATAACGGCAAGGCGCTGCAGGCGAAGGCCATCACCATCCGCTACGAGGTCTCGGGCCCGATCGAAATGGCGGATCTGGCCCGGGGCAGCCTCCGCGTGGCGGGGCAGACCGTGGCCATCGCCGCCGCAGCGGGCAAGGATGATGGCTGGAAGGCCGGCGACTGGGTGGATGTCAGCGGCATCATCGATCCCGCGGGCGAAATCGTCGCAACCCGGCTCGACCGGCGCCTGCCGGGCCGTGTCACCATCCACGGGCTGCTGAGCGGCAGCGCCGCGCTGCCGCGGATCGGTCAGCTGCCGCTGCGGCCGGTCGACGGGCTCGCGGTGGTTCCCGGCGCGTATGTCGAAGCCACCGGCCGATATGTCCGCGGCCTGCTGGTCGCCGAGACCCTGTCGGAGGACACGCTGGCCGTCGACCCGGCCGGGCGCTTCGGCGGCGGCACGCGGCGGCTGTCGCTCGACACCTA
>NZ_JBYRFX010000521.1:0-4708 GCF_057815775.1 Inquilinus sp. | reverse complement strand
TTGGAATAGACCTGCTCGCGCACCCGCACGAAGGTCTGCATGAACGCGGTCCCCAGCTCGATACCGAACAGCCGGGAGATCTGGATCGTCGCGGCGATGGCGGCGGCCTGGGCCGGCTTGATGTTCGAGACCGCGAAGGTGACCAGCGAGGTGATGCCGATGGCCAGGCCCACCGCCTCGACGATCTGCGAGGGCAGAAAGTCGTCATTGGCCCAGTCGTGAGTCAGGCCGGTGTCCATCCAGCTGCCGATCGCGATCAGGGCGAAACCGAGGGCCAGGAGCAGGCGCGCATCGATCCGGCGCAGCGCCAGCACCACCAGCGGGATGATCACGAATTGCGGCAGGGCGATCCAGTTCAGCACATCGCCGACCTGCAGCGCCCGCAGGCCCTGGATCCGCGTCAGATAATCCGGCAGGACGAAGGCCGTGGCCTGGGAGCCGAAGCCGTAGATGCAGATCAGCATCGCCGGAACGGCGACATTCGCCTGGCGCAGCACCGGCAGGTGGATCAGCGGATGCTCGACCACCGCCTCATTGATCACGAAAGCGGCGACCAGCAGCAGGCCCCCCGCCAGGCAGCCGACGACGACGCCGGAATTCAGCCAGTCAAGGCGGTTGCCCTGGTCCAGCGCGACATAGATCAGCCCGAAGCCCAGGACGGCGAGGATGATGGCGCCCCAATCGGTGCGGCGCAGCAGGTCGCGATTGATGCCCTCGCGCGGCACGCCCCACAGGATGATGAGGGCCATGACCGGCGTCAGCACGACGTTCTGCCAGAAGATCCATTGCCAGTGGCCCGTCTCGGAATACCAGGCCTCGAGGGACGCGGCGACGTTCTGGGAGAAGGTGAAGCGGAAGGCATAGGCGGCGATGCCCCAGATCCACCAGCGCGGCGCCAGGCCGCGCAGGATGAAGCCGAGCGACGCGGGGATGAAGGTGCCGACCGCGAGGCCGCGGACGACCTGCAAGGCGATGATGATGCCGTAGTCGGCGGCGAAGGGCAGCAGCAGCGAGGACAGGGTGAAGATCACGCTGGCCCAGACCAGGAAGCGCCGGGTGCCGATGACGAGGCTGAGCCAGGCCGCACAGGGTGCCACGACCATCTGGCTGGCGGAGAACGCCGTGGTCAGCCAGGACCCTTCGTCGAAGCCGAGGCCGAACCCGCCACGGATGTCGGCCAGGCCGAAGCTGGTGACCCGCGTGTTCAGCGTCGAGATGAAGGCCCCCAGCAGCACCGCCGCGACGCCGGCCAGGGGACGCACCACCGCGACCAGGGGCCTCGGGCCGGGGTCGGCTGTTGCCCCGAGGGCTAGGGTCACGGCTTTGCCGGCGCGCTGTCGGTCAGGATGGTCACGACCGCCGACATGCCGGGACGCAGCCGGCCGGCGAGCGGACTGCCGGGATCGAGCAGGATCTTGACCGGAATGCGCTGCACCACCTTGGTGAAATTGCCGGTGGCGTTGTCCGGCGGCAGCAGGCTGAACTGCGATCCGCTCGCCGGCGCGATGCTGTCGACCCGGCCGGTCACAGTGACGCCAGGGAAGGTGTCGACGGTGATCTCGGCCTTCTGGCCGATCGCCACGCGGGTCAGCTGGGTTTCCTTGTAGTTCGCGATCACCCAGACATTGTCCAACGGCACCACGGAGATGACCTGGGTGCCGGGCCGCAGATACTGCCCGGCGCGAACCCCGCGCTCACCCACCATGCCATCCACCGGCGCGATGATCTTGGGGTAGCCCAAATTGGTCTTGGCCAGTTCGAGCGCCGCGTCCTTGGCCTTGGCATCGGCGCGAAGCTGCAGTTCCTGGGTGTCGAGCACGCCCATCTGGCGACGCGCGCCTTCGAACTCGGCCTGGTTCCGCGTCAGGGTGGCCTCGAAGCGCTTTTCCTCGGCCATGGCCTGCTCGACCTTCTGCGCCGTGCCGAAGGTGGTCCCCAGCAGGGTCTGCTGGCGCTTCAGCTCCAGGTTGGTGCGGTCGACATCGGCCTGGGTCGCGGCGATGACGCTCTGGGCCTCGTCGATCTCGGCATGCTGCAGGTCCTTGCGCGCCTTCAGGTTCTGGATTGCCGCCGCCGCGCCCAGCACATCCGCATCGGCCTGGTCCACCCGCGCCCGATAGTCCTGGTCGTCGATCTGGACCAGCACGTCCCCGGCCTTGACCATCTGGAAGTCGGTCACGGCCACGCGGTCGACATAGCCGTCGACCTGGGCGCTGAGCGGCGTGATGTCGCCGCGGACATAGGCATTGTCGGTGCTCTGGCGGCTGGCCTGGCCGACCCAGACATCCCAGCGGATGACGAACAGGGCGACGATGCCGCCGGCGATGGCGAGGATCACCAGCCGCAACAGCCAGGGCCACAGCCGCTGTGGCCTGGTGGTGGCGGGCGGCGGCCCGGAAGCCGGTGGCGGACCGGGCGGGCTGACGACCGTGGAACCTGGCTGCCCATCCATCACGATCTCCCGATACGCAGCCCTGATCCAGGAAGTGTAGTCGGCGGCCTGTCGCGTTGTCGAGCGTGGCCGCGGTAAGCTATGCCGGGCTTTACCACGTCGCCAGGACCAGGAACAGCAGAATGGATGACAACGGGATTCGCGAGGCGCTGGACCGTCACTGGGCTGCCTCCGACGCCAACGATTTCGATGCCGAGCACGCGATCTACCGGGACGATGCCGTGCTCGAATACCCGCAATCGGGCGAGCGCATCCGGGGCCGGCAGAACATCCAGGCCTCTCGTGCCGCGCAGCCGAACTCGAAGCGCTTCACGGTGCGCCGGATCGTCGGCTCGGGCGATTTGTGGGTCACGGAATTCGTCCTCTCCTATGACGGCCGGCCGTCCTATACGGTCAGCGTCATGGAGTTCCAGGACGGCAAGGTGGTCCGCGAAACCCAATACTTTGCCGACCCGTTCGAGCCCGGCCCGTCCCGCGCGCAGTGGGTCGAGCGCATGGGCTGAGGCTGGTCAGCCGCAGATCACGCCCACCGCCTTGCGCCCCATCTCCCGCAACTCCGCCCGGGGAACGCCGGCGCGGGTGCGGATGGCGATGGTCTGCAGCACGGCGGAGGCGATCACGGCAAGCGCCGCGGGATCGGCATCCGCTTTCAGCTTGCCCTTCTCGCGCGCCATCCGGAACCGCGCTTCGAGATCGGCGTCGAGCGCCCGGAGCCCTTCGGCGAGCGAGCTGCGGATCTCCGCATCCTCGACCGCCTCGGTTGTCGCAGTTCCGACCGCGAAGCAGCCGAGCGGCAGGCCGTCATCCGAAAAATAGATCGCCAACTGCCCGTCAAAGGCGCGCATCAGCGCCTCGTCTAAAGCCTGGTCGCCATCTGCCAGCGCCGCGTGCATATCGGCAAAAATGAGCTGCCAGTAGCGGTCGAGCGCCTTGAGATAGAGCGCGTGCTTGTCGCCGAACGCCGCATAGAGGCTCGGCCGGTTCATGCCGGTCGCGGCGCTGAGTTCGTCGAGCGACGTGCCGGCATAGCCGCTTTTCCAGAACCGGTCCGTGGCCTGCTGCAGCGCGACCCGCGGGTCATAGGCGCGCGGCCGGCCCCGACCCCGCGGCTCCACATCCTTTTTTTGTACCATCTCGCATAAAATCCTTGACGGGGAATCCCGTGCCTCCATATTTATGCGGAACGGTACAATATTCAATGGCCATGAGGCCCATCATGCAGTCCCAGCTCGCATCCCCCGGCAACGCGATGACGTCAGCCATCGCGATCGGCGAAGGCAATCCGGTACAGCTCGCCGAGATCGATGCCGGCTTGAGCCGGGGGCTTGAACGCCCCGAAGCCGGCCGCCGCGCCACGGCGCCGAAGCGGGCTTTGCGTGAACGCCTGCGCCGGCCGCTGCTGATTGCCTTCCCGCTGATCCTGGCGGCGGCCGGCGGGGCGTATTACCTGGCCGAGGAGCCTTACGTCTCGACCGACAATGCCTTCGTCCGCGCGGCGAAGGAGTCGATCAACGCGCGGGTTTCTGGCCAGGTGGTCGAGATCGCCGTCACCGAGAACCAGCGCGTCCGGCACGGCCAGTTGCTGTTCAAGATCGATCCGGCGCCGTACCAGATCGCGGTCGACCAAGCCGAGGCGCAGCTGGGTAGTGCGCGCCTGCAGATCGACGCGCTCAAGGCGACCTATCGCCAGCAGCTGGCCGACCTGCAATCGGCCAGGGATTCCGCTGACTTCGCCGAGCGTGAATTCGGCCGCAAGAAGGCGCTCGTCGCCTCCGACTGGACGCCGCGCGCGGCCTATGAGCGGGCGGACACGGACCTGAAGGTCGCCCGCCAGCACATCGCGGCGATGGAGCAGCAGGTCGCCAACACCGTGGCTGCGCTGAACGGCGACCCGGATATCGCGATCGATCGCCACCCGTCGGTCCGCGCCGCCCAGGCCCAGCTCGACCGCGCCCGGCTTGACCTGTCCTACGCCACGGTGACGGCGCCCGATGACGGCATCGTGACCCGGGTCGACGACCTCCAGGTCGGCGACTTCGTCAATCCCGGGGCCGACGTGTTCTCGCTGCTGTCGAGCCGGGAGATCTGGGTCGAGGCGAATTTCCGCGAAACCGGGCTGACCCATATGCGCCCGGGCCAGGAGGCGACCATCGATGTCGACGCCTATCCTGACCGCAGCTTCAAAGCGCATATCGTCAGCATGAGCCCGGGCACCGGATCTGATTTCTCGGTGCTGCCGCCGGAGAACGCGACCGG
>NZ_JBYRFX010000520.1:0-3631 GCF_057815775.1 Inquilinus sp. | reverse complement strand
GGGACGGCGACGGCGCCACCCGGGGGCGGCTGGGTCACGGTCGAACGCGCCCCCGAGAGCGAGCGCAACGACAACTGGCGCCGGATAAGCCTGGCCCAGCACATCTTCGGCTCCCGCTGACGCCGGTGCCGGAGGCTGCCCACGGCTGCCCATCCTTTACCGTCATCGCGAACGCAGCGACGCGATCCAGTCCTGCCGGCGCAGACAGCGCAAGCGGCGGCAATCCTGGATCGCCACGCCCTTCAGGCTCGCGATGACAGTGGGGGTTGGCGAGCCGGCTCTACGCCGAAGCGCGCGACGGCGGGTCGGACGGGCGGGGCCGGACCTGTTGCTTCGCCGCATACAGCCGGGCGTCGGCCGCCGCGAGCAGGCCGCGATCATCCTGGGCATCGTCGGGCAGGAAGGCCCAGCCGACGCTGGCGCCGACCGACACCGCGCCATCGCTGATCGGCACCGCCCGGGAGAAGGCGGCACGGATCCGGAGGGAGAGAGCTTGGACAACCCATCAGCTGCCCCGACGATGCGGCCGATCGCCATGCGGCAGCGTCATGACGGCCCGGGCGTCCGCCGTGCTGGCCGTTCCTGCCCGCCACACGCTATTGAAGACGGCATCCGAAACGACGATCGCCGTGTCATGCCCCCTGCCGACCATGTCAATTCCTGGTACGCCGCCACCGCCAATCGCTCGCTCCGCTTCCCGGCGCTGGACGGCGATATGCGCTGCGACGTGCTGGTGGTCGGGGGCGGCTACACCGGGCTCAGCGCCGCGATCGAGCTGAGGGAGCGCGGCCTCGACGTCGTGCTGGTCGAGGCCAAGCGGGTCGGCTGGGGCGCCTCGGGCCGCAATGGCGGCCAGGCGATCACCGGCTTCAACAAGGATATCAGCACCATCGCCTCCTGGGTCGGCCAGGACGACGCCCGCAAGCTGTGGGACATGTCGGAGGAGGCGAAGACCATCCTGCGCCAGCGGGTCGACCGCCACGGCATCGATTGCGACCTGCGCTGGGGCTATGTGCTCGCCGGCACGAAGCGCCGCCACATGGCGGAGCTGCAGGCCCATGTCGCGGAATGGGAAGGCCTGGGCTATCACCAGGGCCGGATGCTGTCGCGGGCCGAGATCCGCGGCCTGGTCGACTGCCCGGACTATGTCGGCGGGCTGCTCGACAGCGGCAGCGGCCAGATCCATCCGCTGAACTACGCCCTCGGCCTGGCCGATGCGGCGCGGGCGCTGGGCGTGCGTATCTTCGAGGACACGCCGGTGACCCGGCTGGACCAGGGCGACCCGGCCGTGGCGACGACGCCGAAGGGGCGGGTCACCGCCGGCTTCGTCGCGCTGTGCGGCAATGCCTATCTGCCGTCGCTGTCGGCGGAGGTCGACCGCACCATCCGCTCCCGCGTCATGCCGGTCGGCACCTACATCATCGCCACCGAGAAGCTGGGCGAGGAGCTGGCGCAGCAGACCATCCCGTCCGGCTTCGCCGTCGCCGACATCAATTTCGTGCTGAACTATTACCGGCTGAGCCACGACAACCGGATGCTGTTCGGCGGCGGCGTCAGCTATTCCGGCTATGAGCCGCGGCGGCTGGCCGACCAGATGCGCCGGACCATGGCCCGCACCCTGCCCCGCCTGGCCAATGCCAAGGTCGAGTTCACCTGGGGCGGCTTTGTCGGCATCACCATCAACCGCACGCCGCATTTCGGCCGGCTGACGCCCAACATCTACTTCGCCCAGGGCTTCTCCGGCCATGGCGTGCTGCTGACCGGCATGGCCGGGCGGGTGATCGCCGAGGCGATTCGCGGCCAGGCCGACCGGCTCGACGTCTTCGCCCGGATCCCGCACCAGCCCTTCCCCGGCGGCCGCATGCTGCGGATGCCGGCGCTGGTGCTGGCCATGGCCTGGTACCGCCTGCGCGACCTGATGTAGCTCAGTACGCGGCGGCCCACTGCCGCAGGAGTTCGCGCTCGACCCCGCGGGCCTTGCCGAGCCAGCGCCGGGCCGGCGGCGACACGGCCAGGACATTCGGGTCGCTCGCGGCATCGGCGGCGGCCCGCTGCTGCTCATCGACGACGTAGATGACGAAGCCGAGCTGGCGCCCGCTATCGGCCGAGAGATAGCCGGTCAGGCCGCGGACATAGCCCATGGTGCCGGTCTTGGCCCGCAGCCGCCCCGCCGCCAGGGGTGCCGGCTCGCCGGCATCGGCCTCTGCACCGCCGTCCCCCCGCTCCGGCATCAGCGCGGCCATGCCGATCTGGTTGCCCTCGATCAGCACCGCCGCCATCTGGATCGGCGAGATCCGGGCCCGGGTGCTGAGCCCCGAGGCGCCGGGAATGGACAGGCCGCTCCAGTCCAGCTTCGGCACCTTCTGCGCCCACCAGGCGGCGATGGCCTTCCCCGCCTCGGCCTGGGTCACGCTGGTACGGCCCAGCAGCTGGCGCGCCGCCATCATGCCGATCATCTCGGCCGACAGGTTGTTGCTGTATTTCAGGACCCGGGTGACGACCGTGGCCAGCGGCTCGCTCTCATGCCGCGCCACGACCGTGCCTTCCGACGGCCGGAGGCCGATCACCGCGGCCGGCAGCGCGACGCCCGCCTCGCGGCTCACGGTCCGGAAGATTTCCGCCGCCGTCGCCGTCGGGTGGCGGACCGGCAGCATGTCGGAGCCCTTGTCGGGCAGCGCCGCGGAAAGCACCCAGCCCTCGCGCCCGTCGACCGGCCGGTAGGGCGTCGCCGGCCCCTGGCTGACGCCGACCCAGGGCAGCACCATGTTGCGGCCGTCGGCGACCGCCTCGGTCCGCGCGTCGAAACGGCCCTGCTTCTTCTGCCAGGTCACCCGCACGGCGTTGAAGTTCACCGCCAGCCCCGACAGGCCGGGATTGTAGGAGGCGGCGTAGGGCTGCAGCGGATCGAGGAACGGCAGGGTCTGCAACGCCGTGTCGTCGACGATGAAGCGACCGTCCACCTTGGTGATCCCGGCCTTGCGGACCTGGGCGGCGAGATCGGCGAGGTCGTTGATATCGAGCGACGGGTCGCCGCCGCCGATCAGCATGAGGTCGCCATGCAGCACCCCGCCGTCGAGCGTCCCGCTGGCGGTGACGACGGTCGAGAATCGGTGATCGGCGCCGAGGATCTCGATCGCCGCGGACATCGACGCGACCTTCATCGTCGAGGCCTGGATCATCGGCCTGGTCGCCTGAGCCGTGTCGATCAGCTGGCCGCTCCGGGCGTCGAACAGGATGTAGGCGACATCATTGACCGGCAGGTCGTAATGGGCGGCCACGGCGGTGGCATCGGCCAGGGCGGCATGCCCCCACAGGCCGGCGGCGAGCACCGGCAGCAGGAACAGGAAGGGTCGTCTGGTCATGGGCACGGGCCGAATGTCCTCCGCATCGGGTCGCGCCTTCCTATAGCCCCGGCCGAGGCGGGGCGGAAGGTGCGCCGAAAACGAAGACGGCCCCCCCGGGGCGGGGGCCGTCTTGGTCACGTCGGGGATGCGGGGGCCGCCGAACCGTCAGTAGGCGCCGGAGCCGGGGAAGAACACCCGGGGGGTCATGAACAGGATCACGACATCGCGCCCGAAGCTCCAGTTCCGGACATACTCGACGTTCAGCCGGATCCGCGTCTCGTAGCTGG
>NZ_JBYRFX010000519.1:0-9909 GCF_057815775.1 Inquilinus sp. | reverse complement strand
CCCACCTTGCGGCAGAACCGCAGGATCAGGGCCTCGATCGGCAGGATTGTGTTGGCCAGGTCGGTGTCGATCTGGTCGCCCTCGGTCAGCCGTTCCCACATGTCGGTGGCCAGATCATCCCGCTCATCGGCATCCGGCGTGGCGGCGGCGATGGCGCGGGACACGCCCTCGGCCACCTTGCGGCGGCGCTGGTCGATCCGGTCCTGCCGCCGCTCGCGGCGGTCTTCGGCCGCGCGGCCCTGCTGCTGGCACTGCTTGTCCAGCCTGGCTTTCAGGGCGACGGAGCGGCGGATGCCGAGGAACAGATCGTTGAAATGGGTTTTCGCGGCCGCGGCCTTGGCGTCGTCCTTGCCCTTGAGGGCCGCGAGGCTCCTGACCTTGAACGCCCGGGCCAACTCGCCGCTCAGCGCTTCCATCTCGGACAGCAGCGTCCACTCCTGCGCAAACACCTCCGCCGCCGGGGATCCGGCGGTGGGTGTCTGGGGCGTGGGCGCTGTCTGTGTCATCTCTTGATGAGAACATAAAGGGAACAATGAGTCGAGGGATAATACTGCCCGACCCGCGGAAGGCTTGCAGCGGCACGCCCCTGCCCCCACCATGGCAGCGAGGAAACGCCGGAAAAACGAAGAGACCGCATGAGCGAGACGCGCCGCCGCCCGGAGACCGCGAAACCCGTCGCGACACGCCGGCCGGCCGCGGATGACGCCGCCGACGCCCCGGTCGACCCCGAGCAGCAGCAGCAGATCCGCATCGCCTGGGCGTATTTCGTCGAAGGGCTGACCCAGGCCGAGATCGCCGAGCGGCTGGGCCTGACCCGGCTGCGGGTCAACCGCATCCTGCAGATCTGCCGCGAGACCGGCATCATCCAGATCCGCATCCAATCCCCCCTCGCCTCCTGCGTCGCGCTGGAGCGGGCGCTGATCCGGCGCTACGGGCTGCGCGACGCGGTGGTGGTGCCGACGCCGCGGGACGAGGACAAGATCCGCGCCGCGATCGGGGTCGCCCTCGGCGCCTATGTCGAGAATGCGGTGCATGACGGCATGCTGGTCGGCATTGGCTGGGGCCAGACGCTGCGGCTGGGCCTGCAATCGATGAAGCGGCGGCGAATGACCGACCTGTCCGTGGTGTCGCTGATCGGCAGCATGACTCGCGGCTCGGGCCAGAACACCTTCGAGATCGTCTCGCGCTTCGCCGACCTGCACGACGCCGACCGCTTCTACTTCGCCGCGCCGGTCTATGCCGATGACGAGGCCCAGCGCGACAGCCTGCTGGGCCGCGGCGTGCTGCGCGACATCTATGACAAGGCGAAATCGGCCGATCTGGCGCTGATCAGCGTCGGCAACGTCTCCGACCACAATCTGATGCTGGCCCTGGGGATCGTCGACCGCGAGGCTGCGGCCCTGCGCGCGGCCGGCGCCGTCGGCGACGTGCTGGGCAACTGGCTGGACGTGGAAGGACGGCCGGTCGACCACCCGCTGAACCGGCGCACGGTGGCGCTGGGCCTGGACGACCTGGCCCGGATCCCGTCCGTCGTGCTGGCCTCCGGCGGCAGCTACAAGTTCGAGATCATCCGGGCCGCACTACGCCGCCGCTGCATCAATGTGCTGATCACCGACGAGGCGCTCGCGGAGCGGCTTGCGGAAGACCGCGAAGGCTGAGAGCCTGTTTGGTAATGCTACTGGCGTGGCCGTCTGACGGCGGTTTCTCCGCTTCCGGTGCTCACGGACGACCATGTCCGCTGCGCGCCGGTTCTCGAAACCACCGCCAGCCGACTCTCGCCAGCGCATTTCCAAACAGTCTCTGAGAGAGCCATCCGGAACGTGAAAAATCGCTATAAGACGGCCATATCGGTAGCATTTCCGGATGGCCTCTGAGATGACTGGCCTCCGCACCGGCGCCGGATCGGGCGCCCTCCAGAGAACGCGGGCTCACACCATGGATTTCAAAGGCAGGCACTTCCTCTCGACGCGCGAGCTGACCCTCGACTCGCTCGGGGCCGTGTTCCGCGTCGCCGACCTCCTGGCCCCGGTCGCGCAGGGCCGCGCCACCACGCGGGTGCTGGAAGGCGCGGTGCTGGGCAGCCTGTTCTTCGAGGCCTCGACCCGGACCCGGCTGAGCTTCGAGGCGGCGTTCCAGCGCCTGGGCGGCGCCATCGTCAACACGACCGGCTTCACCTTCTCCTCGATCGCCAAGGGCGAGTCGATCTACGACACCGCCCGCGTCGTCTCGGGCTATGTCGACACGGTGGTGATGCGCCATCCGGAGGAGCGGGCGATCCATGAATTCGCCGCCGCCACCCACATCCCGGTGATCAATGGCGGCAACGGCGCCGGCGAGCACCCGACCCAGGCGCTGCTCGACATCTACACCATCCGGCAGGAGTTCGCGCGCATCGGCCGGCCGATCGACGGCGCCCGCATCGCCCTGGTCGGCGACCTGAAATACGGCCGCACCGTCCACTCGTTGATCCACATCCTGTCGCTGTATGAGGGCCTGACGCTGAGCCTGGTGGCGCCGGAGCCGCTGCGCATGCCGGCGGAGCTGGTGGAACACGCGCGCAGCCGCGGCCACACCATCGAAGAGCATGACGAGGTGTCGCGCGGCGTCGCCGGGGCCGATTTGATCTATGCCACACGGGTGCAGAAAGAACGCTTCGCCGAGGGTGAGCTGTCGGCCGATTACGCGCCGGATTTCCAGATCAGCCTGGGCATCCTGAACGCCCATGGCACGCCGCACACCATCGTGATGCACCCGCTGCCGCGCGACAGCCGGCCGGGTGCCAACGACCTGGCCCAGGACCTCAACACCGATCCGCGCCTGGCCATCTTCCGCCAGACCGACAACGGCGTGCCGGTGCGCATGGCGCTGTTCGCCCTGACCCTCGGCGTCGCCGACGGCATCGAAAAGAGCTTCCAGCCGGCCCGATGGTGGCGGCCGGAGCGGATCGGCCCCGACGACGCCGCGTTCTACCGGCCGGGAAAGATCTGATCCGCGTCTTGTGCGGTAACTTGAGGATGATATATGATATTGATATCATATACTCGAGGCCGCCATGCGCACTTTGGTCGATATTCCCGACGACCAGCTTGAGGAATTGACGGAGATCAGCGTCCGGGAGGAAACGTCTCGGGCAGCGATCATTCGTGAAGCCGTCGCCACCTATCTGGCGAAGCGGCGGAAAGCCAGCCAGAAAGACGCCTTCGGCCTGTGGCAGCGCGAAGGACAGCAACCTGTCGACGGCATTGAGTACCAGAAGGCGCTGCGCGGCGAATGGTAAGCGCCGTCTTCGACACGAACATCCTGATCGACTACCTGAATGGCATCTCCGATGCGCGGGACGAATTGGACCGCCATCAGGAGAGGGCGATCAGCGTCGTCACCTGGATGGAGGTCATGGTTGGGACCCCTTTGGCGGCAGAACAGGCAACACGCGACTTTCTGCGCAGCTTTGTCCTGGTCGAGCTGGACGACGATATCGCCGAAGAGGCCGTGGACTTGCGAAAGCGGCACCGCATCAATCTGCCGGACGCGATCGTCTGGGCCTCCGCCCGCCGCCGCTCGGCTTTGCTGGTGACCCGCAACAGCAAGGATTTCCCGACAGCCGATCCGGGAATCCGGATGCCGTATTCGGTCTGACGCCTACTTCACCGCACCCATCGTCAGGCCGCGGACCAGTTGGCGCGACACGATCAGGGCGAACACGATCACCGGCAGCACGATCAGCGTGCCGGTGGCCATGATCTCGCCCCAGGGCAGGTCGTAGCCGCTCATGAAGCTGGTCGCCGCCACCGGCGCGGTCCGGGTGGCGCTGCGCGTCAGCACCAGGGCATAGAGCAGTTCGTTCCAGGAGAAGATGAAGGAGAAGATCGCCGATACCGCGACGCCCGGCGCCGCGAGCGGCAGGGCGATGCGCAGGAACACGGCGAACCGCGAGGCGCCGTCGATCCGCGCCGCATCGTCCAGGTCGCGCGGGATGCCGCGGAACTGGTCGGCGCAGATCCACACCACGATCGGCAGGTTGAAGGTCAGGTACAGCAGGATCAGCACCAGATGGGTGTCGATCAGGTTCAGGCTGCGGGCCAAGAGGAAGATCGGCAGCGCCAGCACGATCGGGCTGACCATGCGGTTGGTGATGAACCAGAACCAGAGATCCGCCTTGCCGCGGAATTCGAAGCGCGCCAGGGCATAGGCCGCCGGGGTGCCCAGCAGGATGGCCAGCGCCGTGGTCGAGACCGCGACGATGATCGAGTTCAGCAGGCTGGGGCCGACATCCTTGGGGCCCAGCACGGCGCGGTAATGGTCCAGCGTCGGCTCGAACAGCCACACCGGGGGCGAGGCCAGGGCCACCGCCTGGTCCTTCAGGCTGGTGGTGACCATCCAGTAGAACGGGAAGACGCAGACCAGGGCGATGGCGATCAGCGCCAGCGCGTGCCAGATGGACATCCGGATCCGGGGGCCGCGGCCACCGCCCTGCGTTGCAGCCGCCATCACTCCACCTCCTGGTAGACCAGGCGGATATACATCCGCGACAGCACGATGGTCAGGATCAGCAGCAGCACCGCCTGGGCCGAGGCGACGCCCTGGTCGAACACCCGGAAGCCGACGCGCTGGATGGTGATGCTGATCAGTTCGGTCGCCGCCCCCGGCCCGCCGCGGGTCATGGTGAAGATCATGTCGAACAGCTTCAGCGTGTCGGCTGTGCGCAGGATCAGCACCGCGGTGATGCCGGGCATCAGGAACGGCAGCTGGACGTGGCGCAGGATGTGGCGGAACCGCCGCGTCTCCAGCCGCGCCGCCTCCTCGATCTCCGGCGGCACCATGGTCAGCCCGGCCAGCAGCACCAGGGCGCAGAACGGCGTCCACTGCCAGATGTCCATGATCGCGATCGACACGAAGGCGAAGCTGGGGTCGCCGAGCCATTCGACCGGGGGAATGCCGACCAGGCCGAGGAACCAGTTCACCACGCCGAAGTCGCGGTTGAAGATCAGCCGGCCGATCAGCCCGACCACGGCATAGGTGGTGGCCATCGGGATGACCAGGCTGAGCCGGGCCAGGGTCTTCAGGAACGGCAGCCCCGGCTTGTGCAGCAGCAGCGCCACGCCGAGGCCCAGCAGCAGCTCCGCCGGCAGCACGATCGTCAGGAACAGCAGGGTGCGGGTGAGCGCGTCCCAGAAGGTCGGGTCGGCCAGCACCGCAAGATAGTTGCCGAGGCCGACGAAGGGCGTCCCCTCGCGCGGGATTTTCGGCAGGATCACCTGGTGCAGCGAATTCCACAGCGCGTACAGCGTCGGGAAGATGCCGATCACCAGCAGGGCGATGACGGCGGGGGCCAGGAACCAGACCGGGGTCCAACGGCTCTCGAGACGATGCGCCATGTCTATTCCAGATTGGTGTGCCGCGCCCGCATCGCCTCGGGCGCGATGCCGAGCCGGTCGCGCAGCCGCAGCACGACCAGCTCGAACAGCAGGAATTGCGCGCCCTCATACAAGCTGCCCATCGGCAGCACCGAGGCGACGGTCCGGCCGGTGTCATCCGCCCCCAAATCATCTGCCATCGTCGGGGCCGGCAGCACGAACACGGTGTCGGCCAGGGCGGCGGCGCTGCCTTGAGGCTGGGCGGTGAACAGCAGCGTCCGGCCCCCCGCGTCCCGGGCGATGCGCATCAGCCCGTCGATGGTGGCGAAGCCGCCCGGCCCGGCGCTGCTGACCAGGAGGTCGCCGGGCCCGACCGGCGGTGTCGCCATGTCGCCGAGGACATGGGCGTCGAGGCCGAGGTGATAGAGGCGCATCGCCAGCGCCTTCATCATCAGCCCTTCCCGGCCGACGCCATGGCAGACAATGCGGTTCGCTTCAGCCAGCGCCGCGATCACCGGATCCAGCGCTTCGGGGCCGAGGCGGCGGAAGACGCCGCCGATCTCATCCAGCGCCCGATCCGCCAGGGCGTTGAGGGTTTCGGGCATGGGGTGATCTCCGGTCACGATCGTCGGTCCGTTGCATTGCCTCTCCCGCCTGGCAGGAGAGGCAACACGCCACGGTCACTCAGATTGATGAGAGCCTACTGCAGCTTTTCCTTCTTGCCGTCGTAATAGCCGGCCTTCTGCAGCACCGCTTCCATCCGCTCGCCGATCTTCTGGGCGCCCGATTCCGGGGTCTCCTCGCCCAGCATGATCTTGGTGCCGAATTCGCCGATGATCTCGGAGATCGCCGGCCATTCCGGAAAGCGCGGCCGGAACGACGGCACGCCGCCCTGCCAGGATTCCACCGTCGGCGCTACGAAGGCGTATTTCGCTTTGATCGCCGGATCATCATAGACCGCGGTGCGGCCCGAAACGCCGCCGGCCTCGACATAGGGCTTGGCCATCGCCTCGGACGTCACCCACTGGATGAACAGCCAGGAGGCCTTCTGCTGCGCCTCGCTGGCCTGCGACGCCACGCCGAGCGAGAAGCCGCCCAGCGCCGGCTTCAGCCCGGCCTCGCCCTTCGGCTCGGTCGCCACGCCCAGGCAGTCGCCCAGCTTCGAGGTCGCCGGGTCGACCAGGGTGGAATAGAAGGACGACCATTCCGTGATCATTGCCACCTGGCCCTGGGCCAGCGCGTTCACCGATTCCGCATGGTCGAAATCAACGATGCCCGGCGGCATGTACTTCATCAATTCCTGCCGGAATTTCAGGCCCTTCTGCGACGCATCTGAGGTGAGATTGGACTTGAAGTCGGCGTTCAGCAGCGACCCGCCGAACGGCCACAGCATGCGCATGAAGCTGTCGGCCGACTGGGTCTCGCCCCGGCGCGACTGCAGGGCATAGGCGTACTTCCCGTCATGGGTCAGCTTCGGCCCATACGTGTTCATCAACTCGTCCCAGGTCGCCGGCGGCTTGTCGAAGCCGGCGTCCTTGAGGATGCATTTGTTGTAGAACAGCAGGCCGGAGTAGTTGTCGAAGGGCAGGCCGTAGAGCTCCTTGTTCCAGGTGCCGAAGCTCTCCAGCAGGATCGGGAAGAAGCCCTTCAGATTCAGCGCCGGGTCGGCCAGGGCCGGGTCGTCGGTGAACTTCTTCAGCGGCACCATCCAGCCGCTGTCGGCGTATTCGCCGATCCAGACGACGTCGCTCAGCACCACGTCGATCTCACCGCCGGCCGTGAAATCAAGCACTTCGCGCTCGCGGGTGTTCTCGTAAGGCAGGATCTCGTATTCGACCTTGATCCCGGTCTCCTGCTCGAACTGCGGCAGCAGCTTGATCGCGGCGGCGTAGCCCGGGCGGTCGAGGAAGATCGCCTTGATCGTGGTGCCCTTGTAGGGCTCGGCCGCTTCCTTGAGGCTCCAGGCCATGGCCTGGCCCGCACTCAGCAGCGCAGCGACGGCAATACCGGAAAACAGAAGCTTCTTCATTGGGTTGCCCTCCCTTTGTGATGGTCATGCCAGCCGTCCGGGTGGACGGTACAAACATTTGTATCTTTGCAGATACAATCGTCTGGCCATGACACGAGAGTCAAGCCGCGTCGCTCAGCGCTGCAGCACCGTGCGGCAGGCGCCCAGACGGGCCTGCCAGCCCTCGCGCTCGAGCTCCGGCACCTCCTCCTCGCTGGTGGGGAAGCCGAGGCAGAGATAGCCGATGAGATGCCAGGCCGGCGGCACCTCGAGCAGCGCCGTCACTGCCTCCGGCTCCAGGATCGAGACCCAGCCGACGCCGACGCCCTCGCTCCGCGCGGCCAGCCACAGCGTGTGGATGGCGGTGACCACCGAATGGTCTAGCGTCTCCGGCATGGTCTGCCGTCCCAGCCCATGCCCCTGCCCGGTCGACCGGTCGCAGAAGATGGCGAGCTGCACCGGCGCCTCCTGCAGCCCCGCCAGCTTCAGCCGACGGTACTGCGCGGCCCGGTCATCGTCGTCATAGCCGGCTGCGGCATCGGCGTTGCAATGCCCGAACACAGCCCGCACCGCGTCCCGCCGGTCCGGGTCCTCGACCAGCACGAAGCGCCAGGGCTGGCTGTTGCCGACGGAGGGCGCGAGGCAGGCGAGGTCCAGCAGCCGGTCCAGCAGCCCGGGCGGCAGCGGGTCGCGCCGGAAATGCCGCACGTCGCGGCGCCAGCGCAGCAGCTCCACAAAGCGGTCGCGAAAATCGGGCGGAAAATCGGGGGCGGTCACTCGGGCCCTCCTGCGACGGAATGGCCCAGCTATAGCCCGCTCAGGGCCTGGGAAACAGCTGAGAGATGCGACCTGTCGTCCAATAGGCCACGAGGCCGACCCATTCATGCATGGCGACGTCCAGCACCTCGATCTGGTCGACCAGATCGACACGCGGCAGCAGGGTCGGCGGCAGACCGCGATAATCGACCGGCCACGGCTCGACCTTCCAGCCCGCCTCGCGGAACAGCCCCATCGCCCGCGGCATATGATAGGCGCTGGTGATCACCACCCAGTGCTGCCCGGCCTGCGGCTGCACCATCTGCTTCAGCAGCAGCACGTTCTCGTCGGTGTTGCGGGCCTGGCTTTCCAGCATCAGCCGGCGCTCCGGCAGCCCGGCCATCAGCATGGCGTCGCGGAAGATGTCCGATTGCGGCGGCACGCCGTTCCAGGGATCGCCGAGCCCGCCGGAGAAGATCACCGGCGCATCGGGGAAACGGCGTGCGAGATCCAGCGCCGCCAGCAGCCGCTCGCCATTGTTGTCCAGCACCGGTTCACCGCGTGCCCCCGACAGGGCTGTCATCTCGGCGCCGCCGAGGACGATGATGCCGTCGAGCGTCGCCGGCAGTTCCTCCGGCTTGTGGAAGCGGTTCTCCAGCGGCAGCATCATCAAGTCGCCGATCGGCAGGATGCAGATCGCGGCGAAGGCCAGGGCCAGGGCAATCACCAGCCGCCGGACCAGGCGGCGCGACCCGTACAGGAAGCCCGCCGCGGCCAGCAGCAACCCAAGCAGCACGAGGCCGAGGGGTTGCAGGAAGAACCAGATCAGCTTGGACAGGAAGAAAAACACCGCTCACCCACTCGGCGCGACGCGCGAAGACATGGGCGGCGCGACGCGGGAGGAATGGCGGATTGTACGTAATTATGCAACCCATCGGCTGGCTGCGGGTTGACGCAGGGGCGCCCAGCCCGCACATGGGCCCAGGGGTTTGGGCCAGGCCCAAACCCCAACGTTTCGTTTAGTGGATCCAATTGACCATGCGCTTGAAGTCCAAGCGTATGGTTTTATCCACGGCTGTCCGTCCCAGGCCGACCGGAGCGCGCACCCCGCTGATGGAGCTGTTTTCGAGCGACCTCTTCGACCGCGCCGGCGAGCTGTTCGACCGCCGCATCCGCCTGGGCGTGACCGGGCTGAGCCGCGCCGGCAAGTCGGTGTTCATCGCCGCCCTGGTGCATGGCCTGACCGACCCGCGGCGATTCGGGCTGCTCGACGTCGTGGCCGAGGACCGGCTGCGCGCGGCGGTGCTGCGGCCGCAGCCGCATCTCGAACTGCCACGCTTTCCCTATGAACAAGCAGTGGCGCGGCTGACCGGTGCCGGTGGGCACCCCGATTGGCCGGCTGGCACTCGCAATGTCGCCGAACTGCGCCTGTCGCTGCGCTTCGCGCCAAAAAGCGGGCTGCGCAGCCTGCTGGGCGACCAGGTGCTGCACCTCGACATCTTCGACTATCCCGGCGAATGGCTGATCGACCTGCCGCTGCTGGAGCGCGACTACGCCGGCTGGGCGGAGGAGACGCTGGCCCTGGCCACATCGGGGGTACGGGCGCCGCTGTCGCAGGGCTGGCGCGACGCCATCGCCGGCCTCGACCCCGCCGGGCCGGCGAAGGAGACCGACGCGATCGAGGCGGCCCGGCTGTACACCGGGTATCTTCGCGCCTGCCGCACCCATGCCGTGCCGTTGAGCCGGCTGCAGCCCGGGCGCTTCCTGCTGCCGGGCGACCTGGAAGGGTCC
>NZ_JBYRFX010000518.1:0-11516 GCF_057815775.1 Inquilinus sp. | reverse complement strand
GCCGGTGAAGGTGATGATCGGCGGCCTCGCCGGCTGGCTGGACGAAGGCTTCACCCTCGAGCAGGCATAGCGGCCGGGCGGGCATAGCGGCCGAGTCCGGCGCGCCCCTTGGAACCGTCGGCCCGGCCCTGTATGGTCGGGCCGCAACCGCCGCGCCGAGGCCCGATGAAGACGCTACCCGAATTCCCAAACCTCTTCATCCTCGACCACCCGCTGATCCAGCACAAGCTGTCGCACATCCGCGACAAGGGCCGGTCGACCAACGGGTTCCGCACCCTGCTGCGCGAGATCTCGCTGCTGATGGGCTACGAGATCACCCGCGACCTGCCGATGACCAGCGAGCGGATCGAGACGCCGCTGGAGCCGATGGATGCGCCCGTCCTGATGGGCAAGAAGGTGGCGCTGGTCGCCATCCTGCGCGCCGGGCTGGGCATGACCGAGGGGCTGATCGAGCTGATCCCCTCCGCCCGCCAGGGCCATATCGGCCTGTACCGCGACCACGACACCACGATGCCGGTCGAAGACCGGGTGAAGCTGCCGGAGCCGCAGGGTCGCATCTTCATCGCGGTCGACCCGATGCTGGCCACCGGCAACTCCGCGGTCCACGCGATCGACGTGCTGAACCGGCACGGCGTGCCGGACGAGCTGATCCGCTTCATGGCCCTGGTGGCGGTGCCGGAGGGCGTGCGCACGCTGCATGCCAAGCACCCCACCGTGCGCGTCTACACTGCGGCACTGGACCGCTGCCTCGACGGCAATGCCTATATCCTCCCGGGACTCGGCGACGCCGGGGACCGCATGTTCGGCACGAAGTGACCCCCATGACCGACACCACCCAGCCCAAGCAGCTGCTGCACCTCGTCCTCGGCGGCGACCTCAAGGACCCCACCGGGATCGAGTTCTCCGACCTGTCGAAGCTCGACATCGTCGGCGTCTTCCCGAACTACGCCGAGGCCTATGCCGCCTGGCGGGCCAAGGCGGCGGCGACGGTGGACGACGCGCAGAAGCGCTATTTCGTCGTCCATCTGCACCGGTTGCTGGACCCGGCGACCGACCCCAGCCGCAAGGGCTGAGGGTTCGGTCCTACCCGGCCGCTTCCGCGCTGGCATGCAGGCTGCCGCGCACCTTCAGCAGCGCGTCGCGCAGGTCGCCCGCCGTCTCCATCGTCAGCTCGGCGGCGCAGCCGATCGCTTCGCCCACCGCCGCCACCTCGGCCTGCAGCGCCCGGCCGGCCGGGGTCAGCTGAATGTTGACCACCCGCTCATCGGCGCTGCTGCGCTGGCGCAGCACCAGGCCGGCGGCCTCCAGCCGCTTGAGCAGCGGTGTCAGCGTGCCGGAATCGAGGAACACCTGTTCCCCGATCTCCTTCACCGCCAGGCCGTCGCGTTCCCACAGCACCAGCATGACGATGTATTGCGGGTAGGTCAGGCCAATCCGGTCCAGCAGCGGCTTGTAGATGCGGTTGAACGCATGCGCCGTTGAGTACACGGCGAAGCAGAGCTGGTGGGTCAGGCGCTGGTGGAATTCCAGGGTGTCGGGCATGGCGGAGTCTCCCCCTGCTGGTTCGGGAACAGGGCAATCCGACTCGATACGCCCTGCAATTGAATTGCGCACCATTCAATTTCACGACGCGGCCATGCCGAGATCGAATGTCGGGCAATTCAATTGTGCGCTATTAAATTTCTCGCAAGCGGCACCCTGTCGCTCCCTCTTCAAGCGAGACCGATCATGAGCATCCTCTATCGCACCAAGGCCACGGCAACCGGCGGCCGCGATGGCCGCGCCACCAGCGAAGACGGCAAGCTGTCCGTCGCGCTGACCACGCCGAAGGAGTTGGGCGGCCAGGGCGGCGATGCCACCAACCCGGAGCAGCTGTTCGGCGCCGGCTATTCCGCCTGCTTCCTGAGCGCCCTGAAATACGTCGCCGGCCAGCTGAAGGTGAAGGTCCCGGCGGATGCCACCGTCACCGCCGATGTCGGCGTCGGCCCGCGTGACGACGGCCAGGGCTTCGGCCTGGACGTCGGCCTGATCATCGCCCTGCCGGGCGTGGAGCGCGCCGTGGCCGAGGATCTCGTCGCCCGTGCCCATGTGGTCTGCCCCTATTCGCACGCCACCCGCGGTAATCTCGACGTCCGCCTGACCGTCGCCTGAGCTTTTTGCGGGGCCGGCGCTGACGCCGGCCCTGCCTTTCCCTTTCCTGGAGTTCTCCCATGAGCCTCTCCCTGAAGGCGCTGGCGCTTGCCGCCACCGCGTCCCTGTCGCTCGGTCTCGGTTCGGCTGCTGCCGAGGCGGCGCCCACCGGCGTGAAGAACATCGTCCTGGTCCACGGCGCCTTCGCCGACGGCTCGGGCTGGAACGGCGTTGTCGCCGCGCTGCAGGCCAAGGGCTATCACGTCACCGCGGTGCAGAACCCGCTGACCTCGCTGGCCGACGACGTTGCCGCCACCAAGCGGGTGCTGGCACAGCAGGACGGCCCGACGCTGCTGGTCGGCCATTCCTGGGGTGGCGTGGTGATCACCCAGGCCGGTGCCGACGACCCGAAGGTGGCGGGTCTGGTCTATGTCGCCGCCCTGGCGCCGGATGTGGGCGAGTCCGCGGCCGACGTGTTCAAGAACAAGCCGGCGGCGGTCGAGGCCGACGCCATCCAGCCGGGAGCGGACGGCTTCGCCACCATCCCGGCGGCCCGCTTCCATAGCGCCTTCGCCGCCGATTCCTCGGTGGAGCAGGCGGCGGTGATGGCCGCCACCCAGGGGCCGATCGCGGCCGCGGCCTTCGGTGAAAAGGTCACCGCGGCGGCCTGGAAGTCCCTGCCCTCCTGGTTCCTGGTATCGACCGCCGACCGCGTCATCAACCCGGACCTGGAGCGTTGGGAAGCCCAGCGCATCGGCGCCCATGTCGTGTCGGTGACCGGCAGCCACACCGCTTTCGTCGCCAAGCCGGCGGTGGTCGCCAAGGCGATCGAGGATGCGGCGACGTCGCTGCACAAGTGATTTCCCTCTCCTGAGCGAAGGCCGCCCGTGGCGTTGCACCGCGGGCGGCCTTTCGTTTAGGAGTGGAGGGACGATGACGATCGAACTGCTTGTCCCCTCCCTCGACCGCCTGCCCTTCTATGCCGACGCCCTGCGGCGCGGCTGGTCGCCGGACACTGTCCGCAAGGCCGCTGCCGCTGCGGAGCAATTGGAGCGGATGGCCCAGGACCCGGCCGCCTTCGTCGCCGGGCTGGACGACCCCGAAGCCCGCGGCGGCCCGATCCCGATGCCCGACGGCACCACCGTGCCGCGGCTGCCCGGCTTTCAGCGCTGGCTGTGGGATGGCGAATTCTGCGGCACCATCAACTTGCGCTGGCAGGCCGGCACCGCCGCCCTGCCGCCACATGTGCTGGGCCATATCGGCTATTCCGTGGTGCCGTGGCAGCAGGGGCGCGGCCATGCCACAAGGGCCCTGGCCCTGCTGCTGCCGGAGGCCCGGGCGCGCGGCCTGGCCTATGTCGAGCTGACCACCAACCCCGACAACATCGCGTCGCAGCGGGTGATCCTGGCCAATGGCGGCCGGCTGGTGGAACACTTCCGCAAGGCGGCGGCCTATGGCGGGGGCGAGGCGCTGCGGTTCCGCATCGAGCTGTCGCTGCCGTGATGGAGCCCGCGCCGCCTTTGCCGTAAACCGGTCGGCGATCCGGCCCCGCGATTCGGGGCCTCACAGTTCAGGGCAAGGGCCGGCATGACGGTGCGATTCGACGGATCTTCCTCCGCCCGGCTGGTGCGGCCGGTGCTCGGCATCGCCATCGGCACCGGCGCCTACCTGCTGCTGTACGCCGCCGCCGTGCCGCTGTTCACCCCAGCCTTCGCGCTGCAGGACAACTGGCCCTGGGCGCTGGCCGGCGAATCGCTGTTGGCGCTGCTGCCGTTCCTGGGCTGGGCCCTGGTGGCACGGCGCCAGGGTGGCGGCCGCGTCGCCCTGGCCGGCGCGGTGCTGCTGGCCGTGGCGCTGATCGGCTTTACCGCCCTGCTGCGCCAGCCGCTCGGCCCCGACGACGGCGCGCTGCTGCCGGCCGTGCTGTGGATTGCCGCGGTGGTGGGCGCCGCCGGGCTGACCGTCGGCAGCCATCTGCGGCTGGCCGATGCTGCCGGCCCGGGATCCCTGTCCGCCCTGGCGGCGTCAGCAGCGACGGTGCTGGTGGGCCCGCTGCTGGCCAATCTGGCCCTGTGGCTGCTGGTGCCGGCGGATGCGGAGCTGGCCGTGCCGCCCGGCCCGTTCCTGGCCTGGGCCGTGGTCGGGCTGGCGCTCGGGCTCGGCGCCATGCGCCGCGGCGATGTGCCGACGGCAGCGGCAGAACCGGTGGATTCGGGCGCTGCGGCCGCCCTGGCGACGCTTGGCCTGCTGCTGATCCTGATCCCGACGGCCTGGCTGAGCGCGCTGCGGCCGCTGCTGCTGGACGCCGCCATGGCCGCCCACCCCGAGGCCGCTGGCGGCACGCCGCTGCTGAGCCAGGCGATCATCGCCGGCTTCGTCGCCATTGCCGTGCTGCTGGGGCTCGCCGCCCTGCATCGCGGCGCCGCCACGCTGGTCGCGGCGCCGCTGGCCGGCTTCCTGGTGGCCTGGCTGGTCGGGTCGCTCGACCTCACCGCGCCGGTGTCGCTGGTCTGGGCGGTCGGCGTCGACATCGCCATGGCGCTGGCCCTGCTGGCCGGGATGCACGCCATCCTCGGTGTCCGGGCCGACCCGCTGCGCGTGGCCCTGGCCTGGACCGCAATCCAGGTGGCGACCGTGACCGGCACGCGGGGCGGGCTGACCTGGTGGCGGGCCGAGGGCTTCATTCTGAGTGGATCGATGCGGGATGTCGTCGCCGCCCTGGCCTTGGCGGGGGCGGCGATGCTGTTCGGCATCATCATCCGCCGCCGTCGCCTCCAGCGCTGATATCAGAACGAAAAAAAGCCTCCGGAGGGCTGCTCCGGAGGCTTTGAGTGTAGATCGGGCCGGAGGAACGCCAGCCAGGGACCGGCCCGATCGTCGACGGATCGACGGCTTTCACGATGGCGTCGGCTAGGTCGTCCAGCCCGCCCGATCCGTGATCGTGTGAACGACCGCAAGGCTGGCCGGGAGAGGGCAATGGGTGCTGGGCACGGTTGCCTCCTGTCCCGAGAAGCGATTGCAAATCATTCGCAATCTCAAGATACGCCGATGCCATCAGAGTGCAAGCGGAATTGTCGGGCCGTGCCGGCCGCGGCAGCGCGCCGCAGCCGGCCGGCGTCAGGTCAGTCGAAACCGAGTGGAATGTTGACCGAGATGCTCGGGCCTGGGGCATAGACCCGAGGCGGCGGCGGCGCGTAGTAGACCGGCGGACGCTCATAATAGACGGGCGGGCGTTCGACATAGACCGGCGCGGGCTCGACATAGACCCGCGGGCGTGGCCGCACCACCACCACGTCGGGGCCGCCGTAATAGCCCCGGCCATAGCCGCCGCGGCCGTAATAGCCATCGCCATAGTAGCCGCCATGGTGCCACCAGCCATGCCGCGGCCCATGGGCCAGGGCCGGTGTCGACACCGCCAGGGTGACGGCGGCTGCGGCCAGGAGGCCGGTCAGAATCCGTCGCGTCGTGCTCATCGCGTTCTCATCCTCTGTGGCGCCGGGCGGCCCCGCGGGCCAGACCCACCAACACTCGAACTATTCAACGCATGGCCCGATGCTTCGATCCGGATTCAATCTGGGCATTTTCGTGGCAGCGCCCCCGGCGCCGGTTCCCAGCCGAAGACGCTGCGGCCGCCATAATCGTGCGAGCGGCGACGCTCCTCGGCGATGTGTTCGGGCAGGGTCGGGCCGGTGGCGTGCCGTTCGACCCGCCGGGCCTGGTCGTCGAGACGGCGGATCGCGTCGAGCCGCTCGTCATTGCCCAGCTTCGCGGCGGCGACGGCCGATTTCAGCACCGCGATGGTCTTGTCGTAGACCAGGGTCGGCACCGGATAGGGGTGCCGGTCCTTGCCGCCATGGGCCAGCGAGAAGCGCCCCGGATCGGCGAAGCGGCACGGCGCGCCGTGCACCACCACCGCCACCATGGCCAGCGACCGCACGGTGCGGGCACCGCCGCCCCGCACCCGCAGCAGCTCGCTGAAATCCGCCGGCGCCCGGTCCGCCGCGGCGCTGAGCGCCCCGTGCAGCCGGCGCAGGATCACGTCGCTGGGCCGGACATCGTGATGCGCCGGCATGGTCAAATGCGGCAGGCTCGGCTGGTCCGGCGGTGGCGGCACCCGCCCCTCCAGCACCGCGACCTCGCCGATGATGCGGTCGGGCCCGAGATCGCGCAGCAGGTCGACCTGGCCGTGGCGCGAGGCCCGGGCCCGCCGGTCGGTCAGGTTGACGATCACGCCCTGCCCGGCGCCCTCGATCGCCGTGTGCGGGGCTTCGACGAAGCTCTTCAGATCCTCGGAATGCCAGTGGTAGCGCCGGGCCAGGCGGCTGTCGCCGTTCATGCCCTGCTGCACCACCACCCAGTGCCCGTCATCGGCGACGATGAAGCCGTGCAGATACAGGTCGAAGCCGTCCTGCACCGCGGCGCTGTCGACCTTGGCAACCAGCCGGCTGGCCTGGGCCAGGGCCGCGCCGTCGAAGCCGACGCGCTCGCCGATGGCCACCAGCTCCGCCGGCGTCCGCCGCGAATGCGCGCCGCGGCCGCCGCAGACATGCAGGCCGAGTTCGCCGGCCATCGGCTGCAGGCCACGCTTCAGCGCGCCGACGACGCTGGTGGTGATGCCGGAGGAATGCCAGTCCATGCCCATCACCGCGCCGAAGGACTGGAACCAGAAGGGATGGGCCAGGCGGCGCAGGAAGTCGTCGCGGCCGTAATGGTGGATGATCGCCTCGGCGATGACGGCGCCGAGCCGGGCCATGCGCTGGCCCAGCCAGGCCGGGACCCGGCCATGGTGCAGGGGCAGATCGGCACTGCCGGCCCGTCTCGCCACGGATCCTCCGGAACAAAGAAAGAACGATCCTAGCGCGACGCTCTCGCCATGGCGAGCCCGAAGAGGCAGAGAGCAACGGAGGCCTACGCCGCCGCCACCCGAGCCTTGCTGATCAGGGTCAGGATCTCGCTCGCCGCCTGCGGGATGTTGGTGCCCGGGCCGTAGACGGCGCTGACACCGGCGGCCAGCAGCGTGTCGTAATCCTGCGGCGGGATGACGCCGCCGCACACCACCAGGATGTCGCCAGCACCCTCGGCCTTCAGCGCATCCATCAGCTGCGGCACCAGGGTCAGATGCCCGGCCGCCTGGGACGAGACGCCGACGACATGGACGTCGTTCTCGATCGCCTGGCGCGCCGCCTCCTCCGGCGTCTGGAACAGGGGCCCGATGTCGACGTCGAAGCCGATATCGGCAAAGGCCGTCGCGATCACCTTGGCACCGCGGTCGTGCCCGTCCTGCCCCATCTTCACCACCAGCATGCGCGGCCGGCGGCCCTCGGCCTCGGCGAAGCGCGCCACCTCGGCCTGGATCCTGGCATAGCCCTCGTCGCCGGCGAAGGCGCCGCCATAGACGCCGGAGACCGAGCGGATCACGGCGCGGTGGCGGGTGAACACCAGCTCCAGCGCGTCCGAGATCTCGCCGACCGTCGCCCGCGCCCGGGTCGCCTTGACCGCGAGATCCAGCAGGTTGCCCTCGCCGCTCTGCGCCGCCTCGGTCAGCGCCGTCAGCGCCGCCCGGCAGGCCGCGTCGTCACGGCTGGCGCGGATCCGCTTCAGCTGCGCCACCTGGGCCTCGCGCACCGCGGAGTTGTCGATCGCCAGCACGTCGACATGGTCGGGCTTGTCGGGTGCGTATTTGTTGACGCCGACGATCACCTGCTCGCCGCGGTCGATCCGCGCCTGGCGGCGGGTCGCGCTCTCCTCGATCCGCAGCTTCGGCAGCCCGGCCTCGACCGCCTTGGTCATGCCGCCCATCGCCTCGACCTCGTCGATCAGCGCGGTGGCCTTGTCCGCCAGCTCCTGGGTCAGCGCCTCGATGTAATAGCTGCCGCCGAGCGGGTCGACCGTGCGGGTCACCCCGGCCTCCTCGGCGATGATCAGCTGGGTGTTGCGGGCGATGCGGGCGGAGAAGGGGGTCGGCAGGCCCAGCGCCTCGTCGAAGCTGTTGGTGTGCAGGCTCTGGGTCCCGCCCAGCACCGCGGCCAGCGCCTCGATCGTGGTGCGGACCACGTTGTTGTAGGGATCCTGCTCGGTCAGCGACACGCCGGAGGTCTGGCAATGCGTGCGCAGCATCAGGCTTTCGGCCCGCTTCGGCGCGAAATGCTTCTGCATCAGCTCGGCCCACAGCCGGCGGGCGGCGCGCAGCTTCGCCACCTCGGTGAAGAAATCCATGCCGATGGCGAAGAAGAAGGACAGCCGGCCGGCGAAGGCATCGACGTCGAGCCCGCCGGAGATCGCGGCGCGGACGTATTCCAGCCCGACGGCCAGGGTGTAGGCCAGCTCCTGCACCGCCGTCGCCCCGGCCTCCTGCATGTGGTAGCCGGAGATCGAGATCGAGTTGAACTTCGGCATCCGCTCGGCGGTGTAGGCGATGATGTCGGCGACGATCCGCATCGAAGGCGTCGGCGGGTAGATGTAGGTGTTGCGGACCATGAACTCCTTGAGGATGTCGTTCTGGATGGTGCCGGACAGCTTGGCCTCCGGCACCCCCTGCTCCTCCGCCGCGACGATGTAGCCGGCCAGCACCGGCAGCACCGCGCCGTTCATGGTCATCGACACCGACATGCGGTCGAGCGGGATGCCGTCGAACAGCACCTTCATGTCCTCGACGGAATCGATGGCCACGCCGGCCTTGCCGACATCGCCGACCACGCGCGGGTGGTCGCTGTCGTAGCCGCGATGGGTGGCCAGGTCGAAGGCGACCGAGACGCCCTGCTGCCCCGCCGCCAGGTTGGCGCGGTAGAAGGCGTTCGACGCTTCGGCCGTGGAGAAGCCGGCATATTGCCGGACGGTCCAGGGCCGGCCGGCATACATCGTGCCGCGCACGCCGCGGGTGAAGGGCGCGAAGCCCGGCAGCTCGGCCGTCGCCTGCGCCGGCACGTCGGCCGCGGTGTAGAGCGGCCTGACCGTGACGCCTTCGGCCGTCTCGACCGTCAAATCGGCCAGCTTGCGGTCGCGCAGTTCCTTCTGCGCCAGCGCCTCCCAATCGGCGGGCTTCCGCATCTCGAAAGCGGTCATGGGCGGCACTCCTCCTGTCACGGCGCGAGTATAGGAGGGGCGATGGCCGTGCGCAGCTTTCTTTCGGACCCGGCTCAGTTGCGGCTAAGGGCCATATGCGCGCCGAGGCCGACCAGGGCCGAGCCGCCGGCCACGCGCAGCCAGCGGCCCACCCGTTCGCTGCGGCGCAGCCGAGCCATCGCCCGGTCGATGCACAGCAGGGCGATGACGTCGGCCGCGCAGAACACGGGCACGATGATCATCCCCAGCACCAGGAACTGGCCCCAGACCGGCAGGCTGGCGGCGGGATCGATGAACTGGGGCAGGAAGGCAATGAAGAACAGCGCCGTCTTCGGGTTCAGCAGCTCGACCACCACGCTCTCGGCGAAGGCCCGGCGCGCGGTCTTCTGCACCAGTTGCGGCAGCTGCGGCAGCGCGCCGCCGGCCCGGCGGCTGCGCACCATGCGGATGCCGAGCCAGACGAGATAGGCGGCGCCGAAGAGCTTGACCGCCAGGAACAGGGTCGGCGACCAGCGGAACACTGCCGACAGCCCGGCCGCCGCCGCGGCGACATGGACCAGGTCGCCGACCGCGATGCCGGCAGCGGCGCGCAGCCCCGCCGCCCGACCGCGCGCGACCGCCTGGGCCACGGTGTAGAGGATCGCCGGCCCCGGAATGATCGCGATCAGCACGGTGGCGATGAGGAAGGGCAGAAGATGGGCGAGGGACGGCATGGCGGGTCTCCCGAGTCGCAGGATCCCTCACCGTAACCCGCCGGCAGGGCCGCGTCAGGCCCGGGCCCGATGCCGCAGGACCCGGATGCTGTCTTGACGTTGTCACATTTCCGGCTAGGAATGACTCGCAGACGGAGCGATGGCCACCGCGGTGCCGTTGGTGTACGGGAAGATTCGCCCAGCGGAGCAAGATCCCAACCCGCTCTTTTCTGCGGTATGATGACCGTGGCAGGGAGCAAGTTCGCTGCCTATGCTTGGAAGCGAGAGCACAGTCGGAGTGTGAGACCGTGAACGTCAGCGTCGGAAACCACAGCACCGCGACGCATCCGGGCCAGGTCCTGCCGAAGCAGACGAAGGTCACCGAAGGCATCGACCCGACCCTGGACCGGCCCAGCGCGGTGGCCCGGTTCTTCATGCGCGTCGTGACCTGGGCCGAGCGGCTCAACCTCAAATACACCCTGGTCGGCAACCCCCCGGTCTACGACAACGCCGTCTTCCCCTGGACGGCGGAGATCGAGCGGGAATGGCCACTGATCCGGGCCGAGCTGGACCGCGTGCTGCTGCGCCAGCACGAGCTGCCGAGCTTCCAGGACATCTCGGCCGACGTGAAGACGATCAGCAAGGACACCCACTGGAAGACCTTCTTTCTGGCCGGCTACGGCGCGACGTCGGAGAAGAACATCGCGCAGTGTCCGGAGACCTGGCGCATCGTCCAGAAGATCCCCGGGCTGAAGACGGCGATGTTCTCGATCTTCGAGCCCGGCAAGCATCTGGCGGCACATCGCGGCCCCTATAACGGCGTGCTGCGGCTGCATCTCGGCCTCTTGGTGCCGGAGCCGCGCGACCAGCTGGCGATCCGCGTCGACAAGCAGATCTGCCATTGGGACGAAGGCAAGGCGCTGGTGTTCGACGACGCCTATGAGCACGAGGCCTGGAACCACACCGACAAGACCCGCGTCGTGCTGTTCGTCGACTTCGTCAAGCCGCTGCGCTGGCCGGCGCGGATGGTGAACTGGATGCTGCTGAACCTGGCCGTCTTCACCCCGTTCATCCGCGAGGGCCAGGACGCCCACAAGGAGTGGGAGAAGAAGTTCTACGCCCAAGCCGAGGCGATGCGGAACCAGAAGGGCTGAGAGGCCAGGCGGCCTACGCCCCCAGCCGCTCCAGCACCGCGCCCATGCTCGTCACCGTCGCGAATTCCGCCCCCAGGGTCGCCAGATGGGCGCGCTGCAGATCCTCCGCCGCGATCGTGCCCGTGCCGTCGGGCAGGTCGAAGCAGGCGCAGGCGTCGCCGACCAGGATCGCCCGGTAGCCGAGATTGGCGGCGACCCGCACCGTGGTCGAGACGCACCGGTCGGTCGTCAGGCCGAACACCACCACAGTGTCGATACCCAGCCGCCGCAGCCGCAGATCGAGATCGGTGGCAATGAAGGCGCAATTCACGGATTTCGCCACCACCGGCTCCTCACCCCGCGGCGCGAAGCCCGGCCGGAAGTCGTGGCCGGCATGGGCCGGTGCCAGGGTCGAGCCGGCTTCGACCGAATCGTGCCTGATATGCAGCAGCGGCAGCCCCGCCTGCCGCCAGGCGGCCAGCAGGCGCAGGCCGTTGGC
>NZ_JBYRFX010000517.1:0-2725 GCF_057815775.1 Inquilinus sp. | reverse complement strand
CAGGCGGCGCATGGGCTGGATGCTGCCGCTTGCGGGGACGCTTCGCAAGCCCCGACGCTTGCCTTTCGCCGGAACCGGACGCAGGGTGCGGCCCGCCTGACGCAAAGGTCGGTTGCGAGAGACCCTGATGCCCCTGCCCGTCTGGTGCTTCGGCGCCGCCAATATCGACCGCCAGGCCCGCGCCCACCGCACCGTGCGCCTGGGCACCTCGAACCCGGTCACCATCCGCACCAGCCTCGGCGGCGTGGCCCGAAACGTGGCCGAGACGCTGGCCCGGCTGGGCCTGCCGGTCGGTCTGGTCAGCCGCATGGGGCACGACCCGTCGGCCGACCGCATCCTGGCGGCGATGCAGCGCCTGGGCCTCGACCTGTCGCTGGTGACCCGGTCTGAAACCAGCGGCACCGCCAGTTACACCGCCGTGATCGAGCCCGATGGCGAGATGGCGGTCGCGATCGCCGATATGGGCATCTATGACGAGATGGGGCCGGAGGTGCTGGCCCCGGCACTGGCGGCGGCCGCGCCGGCCGCGGCTTGGTTCGTCGATGCCAATTTGCCGGCCGAGGGGCTGGCCGCCATCCTGTCCCATCCCGGGCGGCCGGCCCTGGTGGCGGTCGACGCCGTGTCCTCGCCGAAATCGGAAAAGCTGCGCGGCCTGCTCGGTGGCATCGGCCTGCTGTGCCTCAACCGCGACGAAGCGGAAGCGATCACCGGCCAGCCCGTCGACGACGAGGCGACGTCCTGGGCGGCGCTGCGCCGGCTGCGTGCCGCCGGCGTCGGCCGGGTCGTGCTCAACCGCGGCAGCGAGGGCGCCCTGATCGCCGATGCCACTGATGAAGCCGCCATTCCCGCCTGCCCGGCCGAGATCGTCGACGTCACCGGCGCCGGCGATGCGGCGATGGCCGGCACCCTGTACGGCCTCGTCACCGGGCTGTCCCTGCCCGATGCGGCAAGGCTCGGCCGCGCCGCCTCGGCCCTGGCGCTGGAGGCCCCGACCGCGGTGCCGGAAACCCTGACGGTGGATGTGCTGCGCCGGCGGTCTATGATCTCTGCCTGGCCATAGAGAGAGAAGCGATGACCCGCGCCCTGCTGTGCCTCACGCTCTTGCTGCTGTGCAGCGCCTGTGCGAATGACGGCCCGGCATACGGATACCCCCCGGCGGGCTACGACCACCCGACACCCCGCTACGGCTATCCCGCCGTGCCGCGCTACGGCTATCCGGAGCCGGGCGAGTGATGACGACAGACCGTCCGGACCGACCACTTTGCGCGGATCAATCGACGCCATGAACAGCCTTCTCTCGATCGCCCCCGAGGTCTCCGCCGCCCTGGCCGCCGGCCGCCCGGTGGTGGCGCTGGAGAGCACGATCATCTCGCACGGCATGCCCTATCCGCAGAATCTGGAGATGGCGCGCCGGGTCGAGGGCCTCATCCGCGAAGAGGGCGCGGTGCCGGCAACGATCTCCGTGGCCGACGGTCGCATCCATGTCGGGCTGGACGATGCCCTGCTGCAGCGGCTGGCGACGGCGAAGGACGTGGCCAAGCTGTCGCGGCGGGACATGGGGGCGATCCTGGCCTCGGGCGGGCTCGGCGCCACCACCGTGGCGGCGACGATGATCGCGGCGCATCTGGCCGGCATCCGAGTGTTCGCCACCGGCGGCATCGGCGGCGTCCATCGCGGCGCCGAGACCAGCTTCGACATCTCCGCCGACCTCGAGGAATTCGCGCGCACCCCGGTCGCCGTGGTCTGCGCCGGCGCCAAGTCGATCCTCGACCTGCCCAAGACGCTGGAATATCTCGAGACCCGCGGCGTGCCGGTGATCGGCTACGGGACCGACACCCTGCCCGCCTTCTTCTGCCGCTCCAGCGGCCTGGCCCTGGCGCTGCGCCGCGACACGCCGGAGGAGGTCGCCGCCCTGCTCGACGCCCAGGCGGCGCTCGGCTTCACCGCCGGCGCGGTGGTCGCCAACCCGATCCCGGAGGCGCATGCGCTGCCGGAGGCGGAGATCGACGCCGCCATCACCAGCGCCCTGGCCGATGCCGGGCGCGACGGCATCGGCGGCAAGGACGTCACGCCTTACCTGCTGGCCCGCATCGTCGTCCTGACCGAGGGCCGCAGCCTGGTCGCCAACATCGCCCTGGTCGAGCACAACGCCCGAATCGGCGCCCGCATCGCCAAGGCGCTGGCCGCGCGGCAGGGCTAACGCGCCGGCCTCCCCTCTTCCTGGTCTCCCCCTCTCCTGTCATTGCCGGGCTTGACCCGGCAATCCAGAGGATGTCGACAGACTCTGGATGCCCGGATCAAGTCCGGGCATGACAGCCGGAGAGGACGGCTAACAATTCACCTACGAAGCCGCCTTAGAACCGCAACGACACCGACAGCGCGCCGTACTGGCTGAGGTCGCCGCCCTTCTGGCCCTCGAATTCCTGGGTGCGGAAGACGTGGGTGTAGGCGATGCGGGCGCCGGCGATGGTCATGGCGACGCCGAGCTGCAGGTCGGCGACCAGCGGGTTCTTGGTGACATGCGGGCTGTCCTCGAAGGTGTTGCCGTCGAGAAAGATGTTGCGGGCCACGGCGCGGCCTTCGACGCTGGCGAAGACGTACCAGCCGAAGCCGCTGGTCGGGATGAAGAAATCCGAACCCGGGATGCTCGGCCGGATCCGCGGCGGGCCGTAATCGACCGGCAGGTCGAAGCCCAGCCGCATGGTGGCGCCGACCGAGGCCTGGG
>NZ_JBYRFX010000516.1:0-5109 GCF_057815775.1 Inquilinus sp. | reverse complement strand
CGATGACGGGCTCCAGCGGGGCGAACGTCATCGTCGGCGGCGCCGGTTTCGATAACCTTTCCGGGGGAGATGGAAACGACACTCTCTATGGAGATGATGTTGCTCGCAGCTTCTCGGACGACAACACCCTTTCCGGCGGGAATGGCGACGACACGCTGTTTGGCGGCGGCGGTACGGACCGTTTCGACGGCGGTGCGGGCAGTGACAGGATGGACGGGCGCGGACACGGCAGCGTCGGGTATGACAGCTCTTCCTACGCCAACTCGCCAACAGGGATCCTCGTGCGCCTCTACGATGGCCATGCCGAGGGTGGGTGGGCCCAGGGTGACACCTTCATCAACGTCGATCGTATCGATGGCAGCAGATTTTCCGACACTCTTGCGGGCAGCCATTCAGCCACTCAGCTCTACGGCGATGACGGGGATGACGCCCTCTATGGATTTGCCCAGTCGGATCGCCTGACTGGCGGAGACGGCGATGACCGTCTGGTGAGCTTCGGCCATGGGTTTGTAGAGGGCGGAGATGGTACCGATACTGTTTATTATCACACGAGCCTAAATGGAGTGACTGCAGACCTCACCCGAGATGAATTAAAAACAAATATTCATGTCGCTGATGGAGATATTTTTTCCAGCGTCGAGAATATCTATGGATCGTCCTTCGATGACTCATTGCTTGGCAATATCGAAGACAATGCCTTGACCGGCAACGGCGGCAGCGACACCCTGATCGGGCGTGGGGGGCGTGACTATTTCGTCTATCGGTCGGTGACCGACAGCACAGTGGCCATCAGCGGACGAGACCGGATCGGCGACTTCACGCACGCCCAAGGCGACAAGATCGACCTTCGCCCGATCGATGCGGACGGCAACAGCGCCAATGCCGACACCGCCTTCACCTTCACCACCGGCGGCGCCTTCACCGGCTCGGGCCATGAGGTGATCGTCCAGGCGGCCGCGACCGGCGTCTACACCGTCCTGGCCGACGTCAACGGCGACAAGGTGGCCGATATGGCGATCACCGTGCATTCGGCCACGGCGCTGGTGGCTGGCGACTTCCTGCTCTGAACCGCCGGCGGCCCAGCGCGTGCTGACTGAGGAACGGGCCTCTCCCGCAAGGGAGAGTGCCCTTTCAGCCCTGGCTGTACCGCCAGATGCCGTCGGTACCGGTTTCGCGGGTGATGTCGCCCGCGGCGACGAGGTGGTTGAGATGGGCCGTCGCCTCGCCCACCGCGAACATCATCTGCTGCCGATCGAGCGCGCGGTGGAACATCGCCGCCATCAGGTCGGCAACGGTCGCCGGCTGGCGGCAGACCTCCCGGGTCAGGTCCAGCCGCTCGGCATGATGCGCCGCCAGCCAGTCGATCCGCTCGTGCAGCCCGAAGAACGGGATGCCGTGCGACGGCAGCACCAGCGTGTCGGCTGGCAGTGCGCGGAAGGCTTGCAGCGTGCGCAGGAAGTCCGCCAGCGGGTCGGCCTCGGGCTCGGATGGCCAGACCGAGACGTTCGGACTGATCTTCGGCAGCACCTGGTCGGCCGAGATCAGGATCCGGCGCTCCGCGCTGTACAGGCAGGCCATCTCGCTGGCATGACCCTCGCCGATCATGACGCGCCAGGGCGTGCCGCCGATATCAAGCGTGTCGCCGTCGCGGATGCGGCGGGCGGCGACCGGCAGCGCCGAGACGCCGCGGCGATAGACGTTGCCGCGCGCCTCCACCGCCGCGATCGCCTCCTGCGGCAGGCCGGCGGCGCGGTAGAATTCGGCATGGGCGGCCGCGACCTCCGGTCGGTCCTCCGACCACAGGGCGCGGGCCAGCGCATATTCCGACAGGGTCATGACCAGCGGCGCGTCGAAGCGGTCGCACAGCCAGCCGGCCAGGCCGATATGGTCGGGGTGCATATGGGTGATCAGCACCCGCCGGATCGGCTTGTCGGCCAGCGGGCCGGCCAGCAACCCCTCCCAGATCTCGCGCGACGCGGCGTTGCCGATACCGGCATCGACCAGGGTCCAGCCGGGGCCGTCCTGCAGCAGCCACAGGTTGACGTGGTTCAGCGCCATCGGCAGCGGGAAGCGCAGCCACAGCAGGCCGGGGGCGACCTCCACCGGCACGCCGGGTTCCGGCGCGGTCGGGTGGGGATAGGTGAGGACTGTCGGTTCCATGGCCGGCAGCATCGCCGCCCGCCCCCGCCTCGCCAAGCGATTGTTGCGCAGGGCCGGGTTACAGCCAGCCGCTGCGGCGGAAGCGGAGGTACAGCGTGGCGCAGATCGCGACGATGCCGCCGACGACAAGGAAGTAGCCGTAGCGCCACTTCAGCTCCGGCATGTTGACGAAGTTCATGCCGTAGATGCCGGCAATCGCGGTCGGCACCGCCAGGATGGCGGCCCAGGCGGCCAGCTGGCGGGTGATCACGGTCTGCTGCGAATGGGCGATCATCAGGCTCGCCTCGAAGGCGAAGGCCAGCATCTCGCGCAGCCCGTCGATCTCCTCCTGCAACCGCAGCAGATGGTCGGAGATGTCGCGGAACAGCGGCCGCGTCGCCGGGTCGACCGGCTTGGCGTCGGCATGGTCGAGCCGGCGGCACACCTCGATCAGCGGCAGGCCGGCGTTGCGCAGGCGGAACAGGTCGCGCCGGAGGCGGTAGAGGCGGCGCACGTCGAACTGGCCCTGCCCGCCGACGAAGACGCTGCGCTCCATCGCCTCGACCTCGGCATGGATCGCGTCGAGCACCGGTCCGTAATTGCCGACGATGAAATCGAGGATGGCGGCCAGGATGCGGTCTTCGCCCCGTGCCGCCATGGTGGCGCCGGCATCGCATCGCTGCCGCACGGCGGCATAGGAGGCCGACGCGCCGTCACGGATGGTCACGACAAAGCCCGGCCCGACGAAGATCCGGGTCTCGCCGAAGACGATGCCGCCGGCCGCCAGCTGCGCCGTGCGCACGACGATGAACAGGGCGTCGCCATACTGTTCCAGCTTTGGCCGCCGGTGCAGCCGGCTGGCGTCCTTCAGCGCCAGCGGGTGCAGGCCGAACTGCGCCTGCAGCCGCGCCAGCATGCCGTCATCCGGCTCCAGCAACCCGATCCAGACGACATGGCCGGGCCGGCGGGACCAGGCACCGGCCTGGTCCACCGGCACCTCCGCCACCAGGCGGCCATCGGCATAGACGCCGGAGGCGACGACGCCCGGCTCGGGTTGGGATCGGGGTTGGATCGCGGTCGCCGTTCTCGCCTCCTGCAGATTGTCACTACAATCGGCAAGACCGGCATAAAGAAGCCATTCGAAAAATCGGCCCCGTGAAAACAACCATAAAATCCAGATGCGTATTCGATCGTCGCGATCGATTGCCAATGGCGCCGGTCCGGTTCGCTGGATTACAAGCCGGCCCGTCTGCGCCATGCAACTGGTGCGGATGGCGTGCCTTCACTTGAAAGGCATCGCCGATGAATGCTGAAGGATGTCACAGATGAGACCCGAACACGGCCCGCGCCGCACGATCATCCGCGAGTGGATGACCCTGCCGCAGGGCGAGCGGCGGACCACCCAGCAGGCGGCCGCCTTTGCCGCCAGGACGGCGGCGACGCACGAGTTCCGCTGCAGCCGCGACCGCTACCAGACCATCATGGGGTGGCTGCTGCCGCGAACCGGCCGAGCGTGAAACGGGGGACCTGACGCCGGGGGGCGCAGGTCCGCCGGGGGAGGCGGCGGCCAGCACGCCGGTACAAGACCGGAGGCTGGCCGCCGCGCTAACGCTGCAGGCCTCATCACGCGACCGGATCGCCCCATGACCGCCCCGACCCATCACAGCGCCATCAGCCTGGCCACCAAATTCGCCCGGTTCACCGAGCAGTGGCAGCCCAAGGTGATCGCCGAGCTGAATGACCTGCAGTTCAAGATCGCCCGTATCCAGGGCGACTTCATCTGGCACAGCCACCCCGAGACCGACGAGGCCTTCATCGTGATCGACGGCACGCTGCGCATCGACTTCCGCGACGGCGCGGTCACGGTGGGGCCGGGCGAGATGGTCGTGGTGCCGAAGGGCGTCGAGCACAAACCGTCGGCCGAGCACGAGGTCCGGATGATGCTGATCGAGCCGCGCGGCACCGTGAACACCGGCCATGAGGGCGGCGACCGGACGGCGCAGAACGACATCTGGATCTGAGAGTCCGTTTGAGAACGTCGGTGGCTGATACGCTGGCGCGAAAGGCCGCCCATGGCGACAGGAATTGCGCTCAGCCGAGTTCTTGGGCGAGTCCGATGAGAAGCCCTTCCGGCCCTCGGATGTAGCAGAGCCGATACACGTCTTTATACTGGACCACTTCGCCCACGAGCTGCGCGCCATGCGTGCGCAACCTTTCAAGCGTCTCGTCGATGTCGTCCACGGCGAACATGACGCGGAGGTAGCCCAGGGCATTGACCGGGGCGTTCCGATGATCTGCGACGACAGGCGGCGTGAGGAAGCGGGAGAGCTCGATCCGGCTATGGCCGTCCGGTGTGCGCATCATGGCAATCTCGACATGCTGATCGCCCAGTCCAGTGACTCGCCCGGCCCATTCCCCTTCGATCATGGCCCGCCCTTCGAGCTCGAGGCCGAGCTCGCGAAAGAAATCAATCGCCTTTCCGAGGTCTTCGACGACGATTCCAACGTTGTCCATCCGCTTGAGTGCCATGTTTCCAATCTCCGGGGTATGGACCGCCTTAAACTGTCATCCCGTTCTCAAACGATCTTTGAGGACTCATAAGCGCTCGGGGACGTCAGCCGCGCCGGGCGGCCTCGATCGCGGCGACGTCGATCTTGGCCATGCCCATCATCGCATCGAACGCGCGCCTCGCTTCATCGCCGCCGGCCGCCAGCGCTTCCACCAGCACGCGCGGCGTGATCTGCCAGGAGACACCCCATTTGTCCTTGCACCAGCCGCACGCACTCTCCTGGCCGCCATTGCCGACGATGGCGTTCCAGTAGCGGTCGGTCTCGGCCTGATCCTCGGTGGAAATCTGGAACGAAAAAGCTTCGGTGTGCTTGAACGCCGGACCGCCGTTGAGACCGACGCAAGCGACGCCGGCAACAGTGAATTCGACCGTCAGCACATCGCCCTTCTTGCCGGACGGAA
>NZ_JBYRFX010000515.1:0-4626 GCF_057815775.1 Inquilinus sp. | reverse complement strand
CGGCCCGGCGATCACCGGCAGGTGGCGGCGTTCCCGGAACACCAGCAGCCGATCGCCGGCAAGTCGCAGGCGGCAGCGGCCCAGGGTGCGACCCAGCAGCGCACCGAGGCCGAGCGAGCCGGCCAGGCGCTCGACCGCGTCGAACGGCGCGGCGGCACCGCCGATGCAGGCGGTGACGGAGTCGAGGAGACGGCGGGCGATTTCCGGGTCCGCCTCGCGCAGCGCCGGCAGCGCGACCACGGCATAGCCCGCGGGATCCAGCGTCACGGCGCGGCGGATCAGGTCGCCGGTGATCCGGTCGAGCGCCGCCCGGGCCTGTCCGGCGCGGCGGGCCAGTGCGACCAGCCGGTCGTCGGTCAGCCCCTCGGCCGCCAGCACCGCATGGGCGGCGCGCAGCCGGCCCCTGGCATAGCGGATGCGGCGGTTGGAGGGGTCGTCGACCGGCACCACGCCGAAGCCGGCGCAGGTCGCCACCAGCCGGGCCTTGGGCAGGTCCAGCAGCGGCCGCAGCAGGCGGCCCCAGGGCGCAGGGCGCCACGGCGCCATGCCGGCCAGCCCGTCGATGCCGCTGCCCTTGGCCAAGCGCAGCAGCACGGTCTCGGCCTGGTCCTCACGGTGATGCGCCACGAGCAGATCGCGGATGCCGGCGGCACGGCAGGCTGCCTCAAGCAGGGCGTAGCGCGCACGGCGCGCAGCATCCTGCGAGGCCTGGCCCGGGGCGTTGGCCCAGGGAAGAATGCGGTGCGGAATGTTGTGCAGGGCAAGGGAAGCGCCGACGGCGGCGGCTTCGATGGTCGAGTCCGGACGCAACCGGTGGTCGACCGTCAGGGCGAGGATGTCGCCACCCTGTTGCCGGACCCAGCGGGCGGCGAGGAGGCAGAGCGCCATGCTGTCCGGGCCGCCCGAGACGGCGACGGCAAGGCGGGGCGGCCGGTCGAACGGGCCGAGGCGGTCGAGACGCGCAGCGAAGTCATCATCCGTGACGGCAACGGGGGTGACAGCATCAGGCGTGACGGCATCGGGCGTGACCGGGTCATGCATGCATCAGCAGCGGAGCAGCGCCCGCTGGTTCTCGGCCCGGCGCAGCAGGGCGGGCGAGGCATCCGGATATTGCGACAGCACCTGGCCGAAGGCGCTGCAGGCCGAACCGCTCTGGCGGGCGGCGAGCAGGGATTCAGCAACCCGCATCAGCGTGTCGGGCGCCTTCGGCCCCTGCGGGTCGGCCGACCAAGCGGCGTTGAAGGCATTGGCGGCCTCGCCCGGACGGCCCTTCGCGAGAAGGGCCTCCCCGAGCCAGTACTGGGCATTGTTCGCCAGGCCACCGCTGGGATCGGTGGCGATGACCTGGTTGAAGCCGGCGATGGCGCCGTCATAATTGCCCTGGTTGTACAGGCCCTGGGCCTGGTTGTACTGGGCCGTCGCGTCGCCCGGCGCCGCGGCGAAGCCGTATTGCGACGGTGGGGCGACGCCATCCTGCGCCACCGGCGCCGCGCCTTGATCGGCCACGCCCTGATCCAGCGAACTGGTCTCCTGCGGCGCGATGCCGGTTTCGTCGTCCGGGGCCAGCGGCCCGGCGTCGGAGCGCTTGGGCGGCACCAACGGCGTCGGCGCGAAGGGCTGCGGCGTCCGCGGCGCGTTGCTCTGCGTCGGAGCCTTGCGCGACGGTGCGGCCGGCGCCGGATGCGCGGACTTGCCGGAACCGTCGCCTTCCAACGTGGTCAGGCGGAAATCGATGTCGGCCAGCGCCCGCTTCAACTGGTCGCTGAGCTGCTGGTTCTGATACTGCAGCTGTTCGATCTGCCCGGTCAGCTGGGAGATCTGCTGTTCCAGCGTGCTGACCCGGACCTCGAGCTGGGCTTCGTAGGTCTGGGCCCGGGCGGGCCCGGGCGGGGCCAGGATCGCGACGGCGGCTGCCGCCACTGCAAGAAAACTCCATCGCCATTGCGAAGCCGGCATCTGCCTTCACCTCCTCAGGTTCTGGGGCCCGAGCGGAGCGACCCCACCGGCGGAAAAAGAACGCGCCGGTCACAGCGGGCAACGGCAAGGCCGTCGCCGCCGTTCCGGCGCGCTGGAGATTTGCGGATCGGCGGACTGCCCCAGGGGGCGGCCCGCCGATGACGCAGGATCAGTTGACGACGGTGACCGCGCGGCGATTCTGCGCCCAGGCCGACTCATCGTGACCCGGAACCGCCGGGCGCTCCTTGCCGTAGCTGATCGTGGTGATCCGCGACGGCTGGACGCCATTGGCGATCAGGTAGTTGCGCACCGAGTTGGAGCGGCGGTCGCCGAGGGCGAGGTTGTACTCGCGGGTGCCGCGCTCGTCGGCATGGCCTTCGATGATCACCGAGACGTTGCTGTACTGGCTCAGCCAACCGCTCTGCTTGGTGAGCGTGGCCTGGCCCTCGGAGTTCACATCATAGCCGTTGAGCGAGAAGAACACCCGGTCGCCGATGTTCTGGGCCAGATCCTGCTGGGAGCCGGGGACGGCCGTGCCGGCGCTGTTGAGGCCGCCCGCGCCATTGGCGTCGGCACCAGTCTTGGAGGAACTGCAGGCCGAGGCCAGCAGCATAGCCCCCATGAGGGCCACAATCTTGAGACGCATGGTTTATTGCCCCTGAGGTGGATCCGACTTCAAAGATCTGAAATCGGGTGACGGAAAAGCAGGTTGACGCCCACTTCGCAAGGTATTTCTAACATTTCCGAAGCTTTTGGTCACGGCAGCAGCGGCGACCATGCGGCATCGGAGGCATCGAAGGGCGTCGGCACGGCCGAGCTGACCCGCCCGGTGATGTCGACGGTGACCAGCTTGGAGGTGCCGCCGCTGCTGGCGGTGTACATCAGCACCCGGCCATTCGGCGCCCAGGTCGGGCCTTCGGCGAGGAAGCCGGAGGCCAGGTCGTGTTCGCCGGTGCCGTCGGTGCGCATCACCCCGATCGAGAACTGGCCGCCCGAGATCTTGGTGAAGGCGATCAGGTCGCCGCGCGGCGACCAGACCGGCGTGGCGTAGCGGCCGTCGCCGAAGCTGAGCCGGCGCACGCCGGAGCCGTCCGACTGCATGATGTAGAGCTGCTGGCTGCCGCCGCGGTCGCTCTCGAACACGATCTGCGACCCGTCCTTGGAATAGGAGGGCGAGGTCTCGATCGACGGGTCCGAGGTCAGCCGCTGCACCGACCGGGTGCGCAAATCCTGGACGTAGATGTCGGTGTTGCCGGCCTGCGCCATGCTGAAGATCACCCGGTTGCCGTCCGGGCTGAAGCGCGGCGAGAAGGTCATGCTGGCGAAATCACCCAGCGATTCCTGACGGCCGCTGCCGAGGTCGAGCAGATAGACCCGCGGCTTGTTGTTCACATAGGCCAGGTAGGTGATCTGCTGCGTGCTGGGCGAGAAGCGCGGCGTCAGCACCAGCTGCGAGCCATCGGTCAGGAACTGATGGTTGGCGCCGTCCTGATCCATGATCGCCAGGCGCTTGACCCGGTTGGTTTCCGACCCCGTCTCGGAGACATAGACGATGCGGGTGTCGAAATAGCCATCCTCGCCGGTGACCGCGCGATAGATCTCGTCGGCGATCTTGTGGGCGACGCGGCGCATCAGGGCGCTGTCGCCGGTCAGGGTCAGGCCGGTCAGCTGCTGTTCGGCCGAAACGTCCCAGAGCCGGAAGTCGACATCGTAGCGGCCGTCGCCGCGCGGCCGGACCTGGCCGGTGACCAGGGCCTGGGCCGCCAGCACCTTCCAGTCGGCGAAGCGCACGCCCTGCTGCAGCGATGCCGCGTCCTGGGTGAAGGCGCGCGGATCGATCGGCGCGAACAGGCCGGAACGCTGCAGATCGGCGGAGATGATCTGACTGATCTGGCTGCCGACGGGATCACCGGGGAACTCGGTGATCGCGATCGGCATCGGCTGGGTCACGCCCTGGTTGATGTCGATGCGAACTTCGGCCTTGGACGGGGTGGCCGCCAGCGCAAAGGAAGCCACCGCAGCCAGGGCGGCCAGTGTGTTCAGGAGGAAGCCTCGTTTCATCGTCTGCACCTCAGGTCCTGGCTGTCAGAAGAAGTCTTTAGGGTCGAACACGAGAAGGAACGTGTCGTTCGGCCATCCCGTGCCGGGCATCGGCCAGGGTTGGCAAGCGGGGTTTACCACGGCGCGGCGCGCCGCGTTGCCCCAGGCGACATCCCCACCGTTGTCTTCGACCGTCACATCCTTGGGAAGGATCGTGCCGTCGGGCTGAATGGCGGCCACCCGGATCTTCACGATCGGCTTGTTGAGAGCCGACGTGTCGATGTTCCAGCATTGCTTGACCTTATCCCGGATGGCGCCCTCGTCACCGCGGGACAACCGCGTCGCCGTCCCGCCCTGCCCGGTCCGGCGCTGCGCCCGGGTCGATGGCTGGGCGGACTGGCGCCCCTCCGGCTGGCCGGAGAGCAGGTTGCCGATCTCATCACTCGATTGTGACGTCTGCGCCGACGGGGTGGTCCGCGTCGGCGTGGCGGCCGCCGGAGCGGCGGCCGGCGCTTTCGGCCGGGGACCTGGACGCGGCGCATCGGCCGCCGCGATCGCCATCGGGTCGGCCTCAGCCGTCTGGGCCGCCGGCGGCGGCGGTGGGGGAGAGGTTGGCGTCGGCTCGGCCGT
>NZ_JBYRFX010000514.1:0-1724 GCF_057815775.1 Inquilinus sp. | reverse complement strand
TGCGTCCGGTTCCGGCGAAAGGCAAGCGTCGGGGCTTGCGAAGCGTCCCCGCAAGCGGCAGCATCCAGCCCATGCGCCGCCTGGGTCTGGGCCAGGGCCGGCGCGGCAAACAGCAGGACGAAGACGAGCATCAGGCGGCGCCGACAGGAACCTATGGCGGTCAGGTCACGTCGGGCGGTGTGCTCGCGCCATCGACCCTGACCTTCCAGCCCGGCGGGCATGGCGGCTGCTATCACATCGTCGATGCGTCCACCGGCCCCTATGACGGCGCCTTCAGCGCTGGCGAGGCGCTGAGCGGCGGCCGCTACCGCTTCGTCTGGACCGACAAATTCGGCACCGGCACCGTGGTCTTCGCCTTCGAGAATGGCGGCGCCGGCTTCAGCGGCAAATGGTATGTCCAGAACCGTCTCGCCGGCATCTGGCTGGGCAAGCGCATTGCAGATGACGGGGCCGGCTGCAAACCGGCCCCGGTGGCATCGCTCGGCCCGTAAGCCGGTCAGGCGGCCTGCTTGGCCATGTTGACGATCTTCAGCTGGGTGTATTCCTCCAACCCTTCCTGGCCCATCTCCGCGCCCAGGCCCGACTGCTTGGCCCCGGCCATCGGCAGGTCGGGCGACAGGTCGAGATGCTTGTTCACCCAGACCACGCCGGAATCGATCCGTTTGGCCACGTCGAAGGCGCGCTCCGGGTCGGCCGACCAGACGGTGCCGCCTAGCCCGTATTCCGTGTCGTTGGCGCGGGCGATGGCGTCCTCCAGGTCGGTGTAGCGCAGCACCGGCAGCACCGGGCCAAACTGCTCCTCCCGCACCAGCCGTGAGTCGTCGCCGATGTCGCGGACGATGGTCGGGGCGATGAAATAGCCCTTGCGCGACAGCGTCTCGCCGCCGGCGACGATGGTGCCGTCCCGCCTTGCGTCCTCGATGAAGCCCTTGACCTTCTCGTACTGCGCCTTGTTCTGCAGCGGCCCCATCTGGGTGCCCTGCTTCAGCCCGTCATCGACCACCATCTCATCGGCCAGGCGGCCCAGCTCGTCGCAGATCTCGTCATACATCGAATCGTGGACGTAGAGCCGCTTGATGGCGTGACAGACCTGGCCGGAGTTGAGCATCGCGCCCATCAGCAGCTTCGGCGCCACCGTCTTCGGGTCGACGTCGTCGAGCACGATGCCGGCATCGTTGCCGCCGAGCTCCAGCGTCAGCCGCTTCAGCGTGCTCGTGACGCTCTGCATCACCTTCTTTCCGGTCGCGGTCGACCCGGTGAAGGCGACCTTGGCAACATCGGGGTGGCCGGTCAGGGCGCCGCCGAGATCGTTCTGGTCGACGATGATGTTGACCAAGCCGCGCGGCAGGATCTTCGCGCAGAGCTCGCCGAAGAGCAGGGTGGTCAGCGGCGTGGTCGGCGCCGGCTTGACCACCAGGGTGTTCCCGGCCAGCAGCGCCGGCGCCACCTTGATCGCCAGCAGGATGATCGGGAAGTTCCAGGGCGTGATCGCCGCGACGACACCCAGCGGCGTGCGGTGCTCCACCACCCGCTGGCTGTCGTCCTCCTTCAGGATCTTGGTCGGCAGGTCGAGCGTCGACATATAGCGGATGATGCCGGCCGAACGGGCGATCTCCATGGCCGCATGCGGCAGCGGCTTGCCCTGTTCTTCCGTCAGCAGCCGGGCGAATTCGTCCTGGCGCTGCTCCAGGGCCTCCGCCAGCTTGACCAGAAGCTCGCCGCGC
>NZ_JBYRFX010000513.1:0-6680 GCF_057815775.1 Inquilinus sp. | reverse complement strand
GATCGCCTTGCCGCTGTCGCGCAGCGACACCAGCCGGCGGTGGATCGCCTCGATCGCGCCGATATCGACGCCGCGGGTCGGCTGGCCCACCAGCAGCACCTTGGGGTCGCGCTCGACCTCGCGGCCGACGATGATCTTCTGTTGGTTGCCGCCGGAGAAGTTGGCGGCCTTGAGATGCGGGTTCGGCGGCCTGACGTCGTAGTCCCGCATCAGCTGGCCGCAATTCTCGACCACCTTGCGGCCGTCGGTCAGGATCACGCCGTTGAAAGCGGGGTCGTCGTGATGGCCGAGGATCGAGCATTCCGCGGCGCTGAAGGCGGTGACCAGCCCGTCGCGGTGCCGGTCCTCCGGCACATGGCCGACGCCCAGGGCCCGCAGCGTCCGGGCATCGACCCGGGGCAGGCTCGACAGGGCGGTGCCGCCGACGATGATGTCACCCTTGGCCGGCCGGACCATGCCGGCGATCGCGGCCAGCAGCTCCGACTGGCCGTTGCCGGACACGCCGGCGATGCCGACGATCTCACCGGCGCGCAGCGACAGCGACACGTCCTTGACCCGGCGCACGCCCTGGCCATCGACGACGTCGAGGTCGCGCACCTCCAGCAGGATCTCGCCCGGCGTGGCCGGCGGCTTGTCGACGCGCAGCAGCACCTTGCGGCCGACCATCATCTCGGCCAGCTGCTCGCGGCTGGTGTCCTTGGTGGCGACATTGGCGACGACGCCGCCCTGCCGCATCACCGTCACCGCGTCGGTGACCGCCATGATCTCGCGCAGCTTGTGGGTGATCAGGATCACCGTCTTGCCCTGCGCCCGCAGCGCTGAGAGGATGCGGAACAGATGGTCGGCCTCCTGCGGCGTCAGCACGCCGGTCGGCTCGTCCAGGATCAGGGTGTCGGCGCCGCGGTACAGCGCCTTCAGGATCTCGACCCGCTGCTGCAGCCCGACCGGCAGGTCGCCGACCACGGCATCGACGGGCACTTCCAGGGTGTATTCGCGTTCCAGCCGTTGCAGCTCGGCCCGGGCCTTGGCCTTGCCGCCGGCCAGCAGGGCGCCGCCCTCGGCGCCCAGGATCACGTTCTCCAGCACGGTGAAGGGCTCCACCAGCATGAAGTGCTGGTGGACCATGCCGATGCCGGCGGCGATGGCATCGCTGGACGAGGTGATGCGCTGCACCGTGCCATTGACCAGGATCTCGCCGCTGTCGGCCTCGTAGAAGCCGTACAGGATCGACATCAGGGTCGACTTGCCGGCGCCGTTCTCGCCGATGATGCCGTGGATGGTGCCCGGCGCGATGGTCAGCGAGACGTCATGGTTGGCGCGGACCGGGCCGAAGCTCTTGTTGATGTTGCGCAGCTCGATGGCCGGCGGCGCCCCGTTAGGGGAACCGCCGGCCGCCGCGGCGCTGGTCACGCCGTTACTGGTCATATCGGGCCGGGGACCGGGCTCAGAGCGGGCAGGAATTGTCGGTGCGGTAGTCGACGACCTTGATCGAGCCGTCGATGATGCCCTTGGCCACCGTGTCGACCTTGGCCTTCATCTCGGGCGTGATCAGCTTGGCGTTGTTCTCATCGGCGGCCCAGCCCACGCCGTCTTCCTTCAGGCCGAGATTGTTGACGCCGGGCTTGAACTTGCCGTCCTGGGCCGATTTGAAGACGTTGTAGGCGGCAACGTCGACGCGCTTGACCATCGAGGTCAGGACCGAGCCGGGGTGCAGCATGTTCTGGTTGCTGTCGACGCCGATCGACAGCTTCTTGGCATCGGCCGCGGCCTGCAGCACGCCAAGGCCGGTCGCACCCGCCGCGGCATAGACCACGTCGGCGCCCCGATCGAACTGGCTGCGCGCCAGCTCACCGCCCTTGGTCGGGTCGTTCCAGGCGGCCGGGGTGGTGCCGGTCATGTTCTCCAGCACCTTGGCGCTGGAATTGGCGTAGTGCACGCCCTGGACGTAGCCGCAGCTGAAGGCGCGGATCAGCGGGATGTCCATGCCGCCGACGAAGCCGACGGTGCCGGTCTTCGACGCCATCGCGGCCAGCACGCCGACCAGGAACGAGCCTTCCTGTTCCTTGAACACGATCGACTGCACGTTCGGCTTGTCGACCACGGCGTCGATGATCGCGAATTTCACGTCGGGGAATTCGTCGGCCACGATCTCCAGCGCCGGGGCCTGGGCGAAGCCGACGGCGATCACGACATTGGCGCCGTTCTCGGCCATGCGGCGCAGCGCCTGTTCACGCTGGGATTCGTTGGTGACCTCGAATTCGGCGATCTTCACGCCGGACTCGTCGGACCACTTCTTCGAGCCGTTGTAGATGCCTTCGTTGAAGGAGCGGTCGAACTTGCCGCCCATGTCGAAGACCACGGCCGGCTTCACGTCGTCGGCGAAGGCGGCGCCGGCCACGAGAGCCGTGGAAAGGGCGAGGGCGGAAAGAAGGTTTTTCATTTTTGGAGACGCTCCCTATCAAACCGGAATGCAGAACATATCTGCCATGCGCATGCGGCGCCAGCGCCCTGAGGCGCCGGCAAGGCGGGTCATGGCGGGGTGGGGTCGGCGGATTCGGACAATAGATGGAAAGGTGTCGGCTGGGCCGCGGGGCTGTCGGATGCCGTCGTCATTATGTCTCCCAGGGGCCCATCCCAACGGGATGAGCCCATCCCGCCGGAAGACGACGAACCGCATCTGTCAAATTTCGTGGCGCCGCGGCCGGGTTCCCGGCGGATTGGGCATCGGCGCCGCCTCTCCTGAACCGAAACCGTATCCAAAACCTGACCAAACGGTCAAAGCAAATTTTCGCGTTGAAAATCAGTATTATTAGCGTGCCGCAAACCTCCGTGGCCGGCGGCTCTTCAGGGCTGTCAGGACAAGGGGAGAAGCGGGGCGGACGGAGCCTCCTCACCGAGGACATCGGCGATCCGGGCCTCGCCCGCGGCGGCCACCAGCCAGTCGCGGAAGGCGCGGACGGCTGGTCGGTCGATGGCGTCGGTCCGGCACAGGAAGTAATAGGCGTAATCCGCCACCTGCACGTCGGGGAAGGGCCGGATCAGACGGCCGCGGGTCAGGTCTTCGGCCATGATCGAGCTGCGGCCGATGGCGATGCCTTCGCCCGCGGCCGCCGCCTCCAGCATCATGTGGCTGTCGCTGTAGCGGGGGCCGCGCCGGTAATCGACATCGTCCAGGCCGAAATGCAGCAGCCATTGCTGCCAGGTGACCCAGGGCTCGTCATCCTCGGTCACCACGTCGTGGATCAGGGTGTGATGGCGCAGATCCTCCGGCCGGCGCAGCGGGTTCGGCCCGTCCAGCAGCGCCGGGCTGCACACCGGGAACACGGCATCGTCCAGGAAGCGCTCGACATGCAGGCCGGTCCAGCCGCCGCGGCTATAGCGCAGCGCGACGTCGACCCGCTCGCGCCGGAAATCCACCGCTTGGTTCTGGGCCCGGACCTCGACCTCGACGCCGGGGTTCAGGCGGCGGAAGGCGGACAGCCGCGGCAACAGCCAGCGCACGGCGAAGGAGGGCAGCACCGTGACCGAGACCACGGTCTGCAGCCCGTCGGCCCGGGTCCGCGCCACCGCCTCGGCCAGCCGGTCGAAGCCGCGGGTCAGCTGCGGCGCCAGCACCCGCGCCTGTTCGGTCAGCACCAACCCGCGTGGCAGCCGCTGGAACAGGGCAAGGCCGAGATGCGCCTCCAGCGCCTTCACCTGGTGGCTGACCGCAGCCGGCGTCACCGACAGCTCATCCGCCGCGTCGACGAAGCTGAGATGGCGGGCCGCCGCCTCGAACGCGCGAAGGGCATTCAGCGGAGGAAGGCGGCGCGCCATGGAATCGACCCCGCTTGAGCAATAGATTTTCTAAGTCGTAGCACGAGAAAGGGTCGTTTGTCGAAACCGGAACGAAGGCGCAACTATCAGGTCCAGGCGGGATGCAATCCGACCACCTTTCCCGCCTCCGTTCGTAGGAGACCTGCCATGTCCATCACCACCGGAGTTCCTCTCACCGCGTCCCGCCGCAGCCTCCCGCCGCAGGGTCTCGCCGCGCGCCTGGTCGACCGGCTCCTGGACTGGCACGACCGCGAGCGGCAGCGCCGCCACCTGTCCAGCCTCGACGACCATATCCTGGCCGATGTCGGCCTGACCCATGGCGACGTCGAAGAAGAGGCCCGCAAGCCGTTCTGGCGTGCCTGAGCCCTGACGTGCCCGATGGATCCGCCCCCATCGGGCACGTCCCCCACCTCCAGCATCCGTCCGCAGCCAAGGCATGGCACAGCGAAAATCGGATGCTAGATTGATCCCATGTCGCACGGGATCATCGATCACACCGAGACCCTGGCCGAAGAGATCGCCAATGCCGTCACCCACGGCATCGGCGCCGCCTTCTCCGTGGCCGGGCTGGTTGTCCTCCTGGTCCTGGCCAGCCTCTATGGCAGCGCGCTCGACGTCGTCAGCCTGGCGATTTACGGCACGACCCTGGTCCTGACCTATGTCGCCTCGACCCTCTATCACGCGGCGCGCGGGGCCCGGTTCAAGCATGCCTGCAACCTGCTGGACCATGCGTCGATCTACCTGCTGATCGCCGGCACCTACACGCCGTTCCTGCTGCTCGGCCTGCGCGGCGCCTGGGGCTGGGCCCTGTTCGCGGTGATCTGGGGCCTGGCGATCTCCGGCGTGGTGCTGCGCCTGGCCTGGCGCCACTACGGCAGGCGCGTGGCGGTGCCGCTCTATCTCGGCATGGGCTGGCTGATCCTGATCGCGATCGGCCCGGTGTGGTCGTCGCTGGGCGGCGTTGCCGTCGGCTGGATCGTGGCTGGCGGGCTGGCCTACACCATCGGCGTGGCGTTCTATGTGTGGGAGCGGCTGCCGTTCAACCACATGATCTGGCACCTGTTCGTGCGGGCCGGCAGCGCCCTGCAGTTCGCCGCCATCGTCATCTACGTCGTGCCGGCCGGATAAGGATCTTTCGCAGGGGCTGGCACGGAAGCGCCGTCGTCGCCATTCTGTCATCGTTGTCATCAAAAGCGACGAGGTGGATGTGGGCGAGCGGCCGGAGGATACGTTCCAGGAAGATCTCGCCACAGCGGCGCCCGGCCTGCCACCCGTGCGGCGCGGCTGGTGGAGCCGGCTGCGCCATCCGTTCGGCGGCCGTGGATCGCAGCGGGCAGCCTCCTTGCCCGGCCGCCGCGGCTGGGGCCGGACCATTCTCTGGGGCGTCGGCGGCCTGGTCGTCCTGTTCGTGCTCTACATGGCGGTCGGCGCCTTCGTGGTGCACGACATCGATGACGATCCCGATTTCGCCGCCTCCACCCCGGTCGCCGGCGGCAGCAAGGCGGTGGATGTCGCCACCGCGCTGATCGAGCGCGAGACCGGCGGCACCCATCGCTGGACCGCCAGCGACCCGGTCTTCCTGCCGGGCTGGGCGCTGGACAACATGCCGAACTACCAGCAGGGCATCATCTACGCCCTGTCGCGTTTCACCGCCGAGATGGGCGACCAGATCGGCCGGTCGCGCGGCTCCTCGCAGATGGACCCGGACCTCGACCGCGCCACCGGCCTGCTGCGCTATCCCGGCACCATCTGGCTGTTCGACCTCAGCACTTCCTGGGCGCCGACCGCGTCGTCGGAATCGCAGTATCGCGCCGCCGCCCGGGCGCTGCGCAGCTACAACGAACGGGTCGCCGCCGGCACTGCGCCGTTCGAGCGCCGGGCCGACAATCTGCTGCAGACGGTCGACCGCGTCGCCGCCGATCTCGGCTCGCAATCCGCCTTCCTGGCCGACCATATCGAACAGAGCCGCGGCTGGTGGATCGACACCGAGGCCGACGACAAGTTCTATGCCACCAAGGGCCGGCTCTACGCCTACTACCTGGTGCTGCGCGCCCTCGGCCAGGATTTCGACGGAGTCCTCGCCCAGTCCGGCGCGACCAAGATCTGGGCCGAGATGATCGACAACCTGCGCGAGGCGGCGGAGCTGCAGCCGCTGGTGGTGATGAACGGCCGCCCGGACGCCATGTTTCAGCCGAACCACCTGGCGGCGCAGGGCTTCTTCCTGCTGCGGGCCCGCACCCAGATGCGCGAATTGTCGAACGTCCTGCGCAACTGAGCAGCAGTTCCGGCGGCGGCGCTGGGATGCGGCGATCCACACTGGCGCCGGGTCGTTTCCCGTCCTAGTAAGGGTCAACCGCGATCAAGCGGAACAGCCCGAGGGTGTCGTCATGTCCGAGACCGCCGCCGTGCGTTTGCGCGGGTTTGCTGCCGTTCCGGCAGGGGCGCGCTGACATGGCGCTGCTGCCGCAGGAAATCATCCGCCGCAAGCGCGATGGGGCCGAACTCGACACCGCCGAGATCGAGGCGATGGTGCGCGGGGCGGTCGATGCCAGCGTCACCGACGCCCAGATCGCCGCCTTCGCCATGGCGGTGTTCTTCCGCGGCATGACCATGCCGGAGCGGGTGGCCTTCACCCGCGCCATGGCCCATTCCGGCCGGGTGCTGGACTGGTCCGGCGCCAACCTGCCCGGCCCGGTGCTGGACAAGCATTCGACCGGCGGCATCGGCGATAAGACCAGCCTGATCCTGGCCCCGATCGTCGCCGCCTGCGGCGGCTTCGTGCCGATGATCTCCGGCCGCGGCCTGGGCCACACCGGTGGCACGCTGGACAAGATGGATGCGATCCCCGGCTACATCAGCCAGCC
>NZ_JBYRFX010000512.1:0-4216 GCF_057815775.1 Inquilinus sp. | reverse complement strand
GCGCGATCCGGGCGGGCCATCGACGGCCCGCCCATTTCCCTCCCTCCGATCCGAGAGAGAGCGATGGCCCCTCCCCCCTCGTCCTGGATCGGCCGTACGGCGCGGGTGCTAACCACCCCGCCGCTCGGCCCCCTGATCGTGCTGGTCGCCTTCGGCGCCGTGTTCACGGTGATGAGCGACCGCTTCCTGACACCCAGCAACATCTCGCTGATCGTGCAGCAATCGGTGATCATCGGCACGCTGGCGATCGGCCAGACGCTGGTGATCCTGACCGCCGGCATCGACCTGGCCAACGGCGCCATCGCCGTGCTGGGCACCATCGTCGCCGGCAAGCTGGTCGACCAGGGCCACGACGCGCTGCCGGCGCTGGTGCTGGCCGTCGTGCTGTGCAGCATGGTCGGGCTGGTCACCGGCACGCTGGTCAGCCGACTGAAGCTGCCGCCCTTCATTGTCACGCTCGGCCTGCTCGGCATCGTCACGGCCGCCACCCGGCTGTTCTCCGGCGGGGGCGCCTTCCCTGTGATGGACGACCTGCTGGGCTGGACCGGCAACACGCTGCGCCTGGGCAGCGCCGTGGTCACCTACGGCATGGTCATCATGCTCGGGCTCTATGCCATCGTCTGGTACATGCTGGCCCAGACCGCCTGGGGCCAGCACATCTACGCCATCGGCAACAGCCCGGAGGCGGCGCGGCTGGTCGGCATCCCGGTGCGCCGGCGCATCCTGTCGGTCTACCTGTTCGCCGCCTTCCTGTACGGCATCGGCGCCTGGCTGGCGCTGGGACGGATCCCGAACGCCGACCCGAATGCGATGCAGAACGCCAACCTGGACAGCATCACCGCTGTCGTGATCGGCGGCACCAGCCTGTTCGGCGGCCGCGGCAGCCTGATCGGCACGCTGATCGGGGTGCTGATCGTCGGCGTGCTGCGCAACGGCCTGACCCTGATCGGCATCGACCCGCTGTGGCAGGACCTGGTCACCGGCGTCCTGGTCATCACCGCGGTCGCGCTGGACCAGCTGTCGCGATGGAGGCGGGTATGACCGATGTGGTGCTGGAGGCCCGCAACGTGGTCAAGCGCTACGGCCATGTCGTGGCGCTGGGCGGGGTCGATTTCGAGCTGCGGGCCGGCGAGGTGCTGGCGGTCATCGGCGACAACGGCGCCGGCAAGTCGACCCTGATCAAGATCCTGTCCGGCGCCATCACCCCGGATGAGGGCGAGGTGCTGCTGGACGGCGCGCCGGTGCGGTTCCATGGGCCGCTCGACGCCCGCCGGCGCGGCATCGAGACGGTGTACCAGGATCTGGCGGTGGCGCCGGCGCTGGATATCGCCGCCAACCTGTTCCTGGGGCGCGAGCTGCGCCGGGCCGGGCCGCTGGGACAATGGCTGCGGCTGCTGGACAAGCCACGGATGCGGCGCGACGCGCAGCGGCATATGGACGAGCTGCGCTTCCGCCTGCCGTCGATCGGCCATGCGGTCGAGACCCTGTCCGGGGGTCAGCGCCAGGGCGTCGCCGTGGCCCGCGCCGCGGTGTTCGCCCGCAAGCTGGTGATCATGGACGAGCCGACGGCGGCGCTGGGCGTGCGCGAGACCGGCCAGGTGCTGGATTTGATCCGCACCATCCGCGACCGCGGCCTGCCTGTCGTCCTGATCAGCCACAACATGCCGAACGTGTTCGAGGTCGCCGACCGCATCCATGTCATGCGCCTGGGCCGCCGCGTGGCGGTGACCACGCCGCAGCGCCACAACATGGCCGAGGTGGTGGCGATCATGACCGGGGCAATGCCGGGCGACCAACCCGTCCCGGGTCGTGGGTCCGCCCCAAACGGCGAACCCGCCACATGACCTTCCTTTCCTTGTTCCCTGACCGAAAGACGAGAGACCGAGCATGACCCGCCTGGACGAGAAGCTGGCCCGCATCCGCGCCGGCCACTACAAGCGCAGCGACTTCATCATCGCCGACGCCAAAGACGGCGACATGGGGCCGAGCCTGACCTCGACCGGCCCGAAGCGCGCGCCGGACGGCAGCTGGACCCGCTACCGCACCCGCGACGAGTTCCTGGACACCATCCGCCAGGTGGTGGAGCAGGACATCGTCGACATCATGCTGGTCTCGGCCTCGAACCTGGAGCGGCTGGTCGAGAGCGGCACCTTCCGCAACAGCCGCGTCAAGCCGGCGATCCGCGCCAACGACACCACCGATATCTGGGTGGTGCGCGGCTGCGGCTATCCCCAGCAGCCCTCGCGCCCGTTCCGCTCGGCCCTGCTGCCGCGGGTGAAGCATGGCGGTCTCACCCCCGACCCGAAGGCACCGGTGACCGGCACCGATCTCGGCCTCTACTCCGTCACCTTCAACAACAACCTCGATGCCGACATCCGGTCGCTGGAAGCCTTCGCCGAATTCCGGGCCGACTGCGCGGTCAACGGCTTCAAGTATTTCTTCGAGGTGTTCAACCCGAATGTCTCGAGCGGCATCGACCCGGCGCTGCAGCCGCATTACCTCAATGACTGCATCCTGCGCAGCCTGGCCGGGGTGATGAAGGCCGACCGGCCGGAGTTCCTGAAGATCCCCTTCAACGGCCCGAAGGCGCTGGAAGAACTGGCCAGCTTCGATTCCAGCCTGATCGTCGGCGTGCTCGGCGGCGGCGCCGGCACCACCCGCGACTGCTTCGAGCTGCTGCACCAGGCCGAGAAATACGGCGCCCGCGTCGCCCTGTTCGGCCGCAAGATCAACCTGGCGGAATCGCCGCTGGCGATGGTCAGCTTCATGCGCCAGGTGGCCGACGGCACGATCGCGCCGGAAGAGGCGGTGCGCGCCTATCACGGCGAGCTGCAGAAGCAGGGCATCACCCCGCTGCGGCCGCTGGCCGACGATGTGCAGACCACCGAAGCCGTGCTGAAGCAGGGCTGACTATGGAGCGGTCCGGCATCATCTGCGGCGGCACCATCTGCATCGACGTCAACAAAGTGCTCGACCGCTTCCCGCCGCAGGAGCACGTCGCCAAGATCCTGGAGGAGACGCCGGATTCCGGCGGCCCCGGCTTCAACATGGCGGTCGACCTCGCCCGGCTGGGCGCCACCTTCCCGATCGAAGTCGTCGGCGTGATCGGCGACGACCCCTATGGCCAGCTGGCGCTCGATGTCTGCCGCGACCACGGCATCGGCGTCGGCCGGATCGCGGTGCTGCCGGGCGGGCGCACCGCCTACACCGATGTGATGATCGCGGCCGAGGGCGGGCGGCGGACCTTCTTCTACCAGGAGGGGGTCAACGCCCTGCTCTCGCCCGGGCATTTCGACCTGACCGGGTCGACCGCGAAATTCTTCCATGTCGGCTCGCCCGGGATCCATGCCCGGATGGATGAGTCCCGCGGCGGCGGCAACGGCTTCACCGAGGTGCTGGCCCGCGCCCGCGCCTCGGGCCACCGCACCAATCTGGAGCTGGTCAGCGTGGGGGGCGAGCATCTGCGCGACCTGACCGTGCCCTGCCTGCCGCTGCTCGACAGCATCATCATCAACGAGCTGGAGGCGACGGCACTGACCGGCGTCGAGACCCATCGCGACGGCCGGCCGGACTGGGCCCGGGTCGAGGCGGCGGCGGCGGCGCTGATCCGGATGGGCGTGTCCACCCTGGCGGTGGTGCATTTCCCGGACGGCGTGGTCGCCGCCGACAGCCACGGACGGCTATGGCGCCAGGGCGCCGCCTGGGTGCCGGCCGAGGCGATCAAGAGCACCAACGGCGCCGGCGACGCCCTGGCCTCCGGCGTCATGCTCGGGCTGCACGAAGGCTGGCCGGTGGAGAAAGGCCTGCGGCTGGGCGTCTGCGTCGCCGCGCTCAGCCTCGGCTCGTACAGCACGTCACGGGCGATCCCTTCGGCGGAGGAGTGATTCGCCTATGGGGAAAGGGCGGGATTCAAGCCGACGAGCTGACCGGCTGCTTGGCTTCCCCTTTTTGTCATGCCACGGCTTGACCGTGGCATCCAGGGGCGGCCAGAGCTGTCCTTGGTAGCCCCTGGATCCTCGGGTCAAGCCCGAGGATGACAACAGAAAGAGGGGTGGCTCCGCCCCTCCCCTTCAGATCACCCCGGAATCGGGAAACGCCTCGCGACATCGCGCACCGCATTCGCCAGCGCCGGCTCCGGTCGGGCGCCGGTGACGGCGTCGATCACCAGATCGGCCAGCATCCGCATCTGGCCCTCGCGCATGCCACGGGTGGTGAC
>NZ_JBYRFX010000511.1:0-3108 GCF_057815775.1 Inquilinus sp. | reverse complement strand
GTCGATCACCAGCTTCTGCATGCCGGCGTCGATCACCTTGCCGCGCAGGATGTTCAGCGTGCCGACGAAGGAGGCGACGAAGCGGGTGCGGGGATAGTTGTAGATGTCGAACGGCGTGCCGACCTGCTCGGCATTGCCCTCATTCATCACCACGATCCGGTCCGACATCGACAGGGCTTCTTCCTGGTCGTGCGTCACGAAGATGGTGGTGATGCCCAGCTCACGCTGCAGCGTCTTGATCTCGCTGCGCAGCGACACGCGGATCTTGGCATCCAGCGCCGACAACGGCTCGTCCAGCAGCAGCACCTTCGGCTTGTTGGCCAGGGCGCGGGCCAGGGCGACGCGCTGCTGTTGCCCGCCCGACAGCTGGTAGGGAAAGCGGTCGGCCAGATGCGGCAGCTTGATCAGCTCCAACATCTCCTTGACCCGGGGGCCGATCTCGGAGGCCGGCCGCTTCGCCACCTTCAGGCCGAAGGCGACGTTGTCGGCCACCGTCATGTTGGGGAACAGCGCATAGGCCTGGAACACCATGCCGACATTGCGCTGGTTCGGCCGCAGCTGGGTGACCTCCTTGCCGTCGATGCGGATCGAACCGCCGGTCGGGGTCTCGAAGCCGGCGACCATGCGCAGCGTCGTGGTCTTGCCGCAGCCGGATGGCCCGAGGAAGGAGATGAACTCGCCGCGCTTTACCGACAGGTCGAAATTGTGGACCACGGCATTCTGGCCATAGCTCTTGCGCAGGCCGCCGATTTCTAGAAATTCCATCCCTGTCCCCATCTACACCAGCTGTCCCGCGGGGCCGGCCGTCGCGGCCCCTGCGGCGCGTGGTTGAAAACGATTTGTGGAAGCAGCACGGCCATCTCAGCGCGTCGCCGCGGAAGAGCCGCGGGCGCCGCGGCCGAAAAGTTGGATCAGGCCCATGCAGGCCCAGGTGGCGGCGAAGGCGATGATTGCCAGGGCTGCCGGCTCATAGGCCCGGTTGGCGCCGATCAGCTGCAGATACGGGCCGAAGGCCGGCCGGTTCAGCAGGCTGGCGAAGGTGAATTCGCCGATGACGATGGCGAAGGTCAGGAACGCCCCGCTCAGGATCGCCGACCGGACGTTCGGCAGGATCACGCGGAACAGGATCCGGGCCCGGCCGGCGCCCAGGCTCTCCGCGGCCTCGGTCAGGGTGCGCACGTCGATCGCCTGCAGCCCGGTGTCGATCGCCCGGTACATGTAGGGCAGCGACAGGGTGACGTAGCCGAACATCAGCAGGATGTCGGTGCCGCGCGCGGTGGCGGTCAGCGGCAGATAGGACGAGGTATTGTAGAGGCGCACATAGCCGAAGACGAGCACGATGGCCGGGATCACCAGCGGCAGCAGGGTGATGAACTCGACGATCGGGCGCAGGGAGGGCAGGCGCAGCCGCACCCAATAGGCGGTCGGGACCACCAGCAGCACCCCGACGATGATCGTCAGCAGGGCGAGCAGGATGGAATACAGGAAGCTGGCCTGGAACAGCGGGTCGGCCAGCACGATGCGATAGGCGTCGAAGCTGTACTCGCCCTTGCGCAGCCGCAGCGAGAATTCGAGGGTTCCGATCAGCGGCACCAGGAAATACAGGGTGCCGATGATGATGGCGATCCAGGCGCCCAGCCGGCTCTGCTTCATCGCAGCCACCTCTCACTGCGGGTTCGCAGCACCATGTAGACGCCGTTGGAGATGCCGGTGATCAGGATCATGCCGAGCGCCAGGGCATAGCCCAGGTTGGGGTCGTGCAGCACGTCGCCCTGGATCTGGGCGTAGAGCAGGATCGGCACGATGTTCAGCGAGCTGCCGGTCAGGGCATAGGCGGTGGCGATGGCGCCGAAGGCGTTCGCGAACAGCAGCAGCGTGGTGCCGCACAGGCTGGGCCACAGCACGGGCATGCCGACCATGCGCCAGTATTGCCAGGTGCTGGCGCCGAGGATCGCCGACGCCTCGCGCCATTCCTTCTTCAGACCGTCCAGCGCCGGCGCCAGGATCAGCACCATCAGCGGGATCTGGAAGTAGAGATAGGTCAGCGTCAGGCCCCAGAAGCTGAGCAGGTTGAAGCCTGTCGAATACAGGTTGAAGTCGAAGAACTTGACCAGCAGCACCGTCACCAGCCCCTGGCGGCCCAGGGTGGAGATGAAGGCGAATGCCAGCGGGATGCCGGCGAAGTTGGAGGCGACGCCGCTGAAGGTCATCAGCGTCGGCCGGATCCAGCTGGGCAGCTTGCCCATGACGGCGGCATAGGCCAGGAAGAAGCCGATCAGCGCGCCGAGCAGGGCAGAGGCGGCGCTGATCTTGATCGAGATCCAGTAGGCGCTGAGGATCGACGGCTGGAACAGGTTGGCGATGTTGTTCAGCGTGAACGCGCCATCGGCGGTCTGGAAGCTTCCCACGACCAGATAGGCGGTCGGCAGCACCAGGAACAGCAGGGCGAACAGGAAGAACGGCGTCACGCCCAGCCAGGCCCAGGACATCTTCCCGGGTGTGCTGGGGGCGGCAATCGGGGCTGCGATCGACGAAGTCTGGGTCATCGGATCATTAGGCGCCTGCTGACATGGGCCCGCCTGACGGCAGAAAAACGAAGATCGCGCCGTCCTGCCGACCCGAGGGTACGGGACAGGACGGCGCGACCTCAAGCGGAATACAGGATCACTTCACGTTGGCGCCGACCACCGTGTCCCACTGCTTGGCGATGATGTCCTTGGCCACGCCCTGGTCTTCGAGCGACGGGAAGATCGCCGCGGCATAGGCCTCGGCCGGCGGCAGCTTGGCCAGCAGGTCGGCGGGGATCTTCTTGTTGTTGGCCAGGTCCTGGAACCGGATCGGGTGGCAATAGCCCTTCAGCCAGCCGAGCTGGCCTTCATCGGAATAGAGGTATTCCATCCAGAGTTTGGCAGCGTTCGGGTGCGGAGCGTAGGCCGAAATGGCCTGGACATAGACGCCGGCGACGACGCCGTTTGCCGGAACGACGATCTCGGCTTTCGGATTGCCCTGGAAGCTGTCGCGCCATGCAAGCAGGTTATAGTCCCAGGCGATGAGGATCGGGGTCGTGCCCTGGGCCACCGAAGCGGCCTTGCCGATGACGGGAACGAA
>NZ_JBYRFX010000510.1:0-2446 GCF_057815775.1 Inquilinus sp. | reverse complement strand
GAGGCCAGCGCCGTCGGCGTCTGCCTGCACCTGACCGACCGGGATTCGATCGCCAGCACCCATCGCGGCCACGGCCATTGCATCGCCAAGGACTGCGACCCCGCGGCGATGATGAAGGAGATCTACGGCCGCAAGGACGGGCTGTGCGGCGGCAAGGGCGGGTCGATGCACATCGCCGACCTGTCCAAGGGCATGATGGGCGCCAACGGCATCGTCGGCGGCGGCCCGCCGCTGATCTGCGGCGCCGCGCTGGCCGCCAAGACGCTGGGCACCGGCGGTGTCGCCGTGTCCTTCACCGGCGACGGCGGCTCGAACCAGGGCACCACCTGCGAGGCGCTGAACCTGGCCACGGTGTGGAAGCTGCCGGCGATCTTCGTGTTCGAGAACAACGGCTATGCCGAGGCGACGTCGAGCAAGTTCTCGGTCAGCTGCCAGGACATCGTCGACCGGGCCCATGCCTTCGGCATGCCCGGCATCCAGGTCGACGGCCATGATTTCTTCGCGGTGTGGGAGGCGGCGCGCGAGGCGGTCGACCGCGCCCGCTCTGGCGGAGGCCCGACCCTGATCGAGGTCAAGCTGAACCGCTATTACGGCCATTTCGAAGGCGACGCCCAGACCTACCGCGCCCCCGGTGAGGTCGATGCCATCCGAGCCCAGCGCGACAGCCTGGACATGTTCCGCAACCGGGTGACCGAAGCCGGTTTGCTGGAGGGCAGCCAGCTCGACGCCATCGACGCCGAGATCCGGCAGGAGATCGAGCGCGCGGTGGTCGACGCCAAGGCCGCGCCGGTGCCCGGTCCGGCCGATCTGCTGACCGACGTCTACGTCTCGTATTGAGGGGGGCAGGCCATGTCCAAGAAAAGCTTCCGCCAGGCGATCAACGAGGCGCTGGCCCAGGAGATGCGGCGCGACCCGCGCGTGATCCTGATGGGCGAGGACATCTCCGGCGGCTCCGGCGCGCCGGGCGAACAGGACGCCTGGGGCGGGCCGCTCGGCGTCACCAAGGGGCTGCACAAGGAGTTCGGCCCCAGCCGGGTGCTCGACACCCCGATCACCGAAAGCGCCTTCATCGGTGCCGCGGCCGGGGCGGCGGCCAGTGGTCTCAGGCCCGTGGCCGAGCTGATGTTCGTCGACTTCATGGGCGTCTGCTTCGACCAGATCTTCAACCAGGCCGCCAAGTTCCGCTACATGTTCGGCGGCAAGGCGGTGACGCCGCTGACCATCCGCACCATGTACGGCGCCGGCTTCCGCGCCGCGGCGCAGCACAGCCAGTGCCTGTACCCGCTATTCACCCATATCCCCGGCCTGAAATGCGTCATCCCGTCCTCGCCCTATGAGGCCAAGGGCCTGCTGATCCAGGCGATCCGCGACGATGACCCGGTGATCTTCTTCGAGCACAAGGTGCTGTACGACATGGAGGAGGAGGTGCCGGACGAGCCCTACACCATCCCCTTCGGCGAGGCGAATTTGGTGCGCGAGGGCGAGGACGTCACCATCGTCGCCATCGGCCGCATGGTGCAGATGGCCAAAGCGGCGGCCGACATGCTGGCCAAGGAAGGCATCGACTGCACCATCATCGACCCGCGCACGACCTCTCCCCTCGACCTCGACACCATCCTGGAAAGCGTCGAGGAGACCGGGCGGCTGGTGGTGGTGGACGAAGCCAGCCCGCGCTGCAACATGGCGACCGACATCTCCGCCCAGGTGGCGGACCATGCCTTCGCCAGCCTGAAGGCGCCGATCAAGATGGTGTCGCCACCGCACACGCCGGTGCCCTTCGCGGCCGCGCTGGAAGACCTCTACGTGCCGAATGCCGACAAGGTGGCAGCGGCGGTGCGCGCGGTGATGGGCGCGCCGGGCCGGCGGGAGGCCGCGGAATGACGGGCACGATTCATCCCATCACCATGCCGAAATGGGGCCTGGCGATGACCGAAGGCCTGCTCGCCGCCTGGACCGCGGCGGAGGGCGCGCGGATCGAGCCGGGCACCGAAATCGTCGACATCGAGACCAGCAAGATCACCAACGCGCTGGAATCCCAGGTCGCCGGCACGCTGCGCCGGCGGGTGGCGGAGGAGGGGCAGACCCTGCCGGTCGGCGCCCTGCTCGGTGTCGTGGTCGAGGGCGAGGTCGACGACGGCGAACTCGATCGCTTCATCGCGGCGTTCCAGGCCGAGGCCGCGGCGGCGGCCGAAAGCGCGGCCCCGCCGCCGGAGCCGAAGATCGTCCAGGCCGGCGGCCGGGCGATCCGGGCGCTGGTGACGGGCGAGGGCGACGGCACGCCGGTCGTGCTGATCCACGGCTTCGGCGGCGACCTCAACAACTGGCTGTTCACCCAGCCGGCGCTGACGGGACGGCCGGTCCATGCCATCGACCTGCCCGGCCATGGCGGCTCGGGCAAGGATGTCGGCGCCGGCGACCTCGCGGCGCTGTCCGGGGTGGTGCTGGC
>NZ_JBYRFX010000509.1:0-5691 GCF_057815775.1 Inquilinus sp. | reverse complement strand
GGGCCAGGCGCGGCCCCCATTCCGCAGCCGCCGCCTCAAGCCGGGCCGGGGTGACCAGGTTCAGCGCGCCGCGCGTGGCGAAGACATTGGGTCCGATCAGACCGTCATGGCGGGGCGTCACGATCAGATCGAAACGCCGCGGGTTGACGCCGGGACGAAATATTTGCACAAGGCGCGTCCGACGACCGCTGGCGCGTTTCACCGCAAGGGCGGGGAACAGGCTCTGCCGGCCGGCTGCGATCAGCAGGTCGGGCCAGGGCGGCCCCTCCAGGCCGAAACCGGCGGCGGGTCGAACGGGATCGAGCAGCCGATGCCAGCCATGGCGCGCGTCGAGTCGAACCACCTCCGGGACGATTCCGAGCGCTTCCGCCAGGCCCAGGCATTGGTTCTCGTTCGCCGGGCGGCCGTCAGACACCACCCAGACCCGCAGGGACTTGAAGCCGGACCCGATGTCGCCTCGTTCCGCGCGCCGCGCCGCGTTCATCGTGCCGCACCTCCCCCACCGCGGTGGAATGCACTTGCGCCGGGTGAAAGTCCGGCAATATCCTTGCGCGTAATCACGGAAGACCTTTCATGAGAGAACCTATGCGCCGTGTAAAGCTCGACCGCATCGACCGACGTATCCTTCGCGACCTCCAGGACGACGGCCGTATGACCAACGTCGAGCTGGCGCGTCGGGCCGGCATCTCCGCGCCCCCCTGTCTGCGCCGCGTCCGCGCGCTGGAGGAAGCGCAGTACATCCGTGGTTACCACGCCGACATCAACCCCGAAGGCATGGGCTTCGGCGTCACCGTGTTCGCCCAGGTCGGGCTGACCAGCCAGGCCGAGGCCGACCTGCGCAAGTTCGAGGAGCTGGTCGGCAGCTGGCCGCTGGTGCGCGAATGCCACATGCTGGCCGGTGAGACTGATTTCCTGCTGAAGATCGTGGCCGAGGATTGGGACAGCTACCAGCGCTTCCTGACCACGCAGCTGACCTCGGCGCCGAACGTCAACCATGTCAAATCGGCCCTGGCGATCCGCACCGGCAAGCTGCTGCCCGGCGTGCCGATCGAGGTCGAGGTCAAGGACCATCACCGCGAAGAATAGTCCGGGCGAGGATTGATCCCGGCCGGATTGCCGGCCAGATCGTCGAATCGAACAGGGGCCGGCGTCATGCCGCGCCTCCGTTTTTCATGGTCCCGTCCATCGGCCGGGTGCCGGGCGGCGGGTGGTCGAGCAGGATTCGGCGCAGCGACTCGAACTGTTCCGCCCGCGGGTCGCTCTGGCGCCAGGCCAAGCCGACGGCGCGGCCGGGCGGCGGCCCGCCGAAACCGGCATAGCTGACCAGGCCGCCGACGCTGGCCTCGCCCAGCGTGGCGAGATGCGGGAACAGGCTGTAGCCGGCGCCGGCCGCGATCATCTGGCGCAGCGTCTCCAGGCTGGTGCTGTGGCGGCGCCCGCCGCCGGCGGCCAGCGTGCCGCACATCTCCAGCGCCTGGTCGCGCAGGCAGTGCCCATCCTCCAGCAGCAGCAGACCCTCGCGCGGCAGGTCGCCGATCTGGGCCACGCCCTCGGCTGCCACCGGGCGGTCGGTCGGTTGGGCCAGGACGAAGGGCTCGAAGAACAGCGGCGCCGTGGCGATCTGCGGGTCGGTCACCGGCAGCGACAGGAAGACCAGGTCCAGCGCGCCGTGCCGCAGCGCCTCGACCAGCTGGTAGGTGCGGCCCTCGTGCAGTACCAGCTCCAGCCGGGGGAAGGCGGTGCGCAGCGGCCGCAGCACATGCGGGAACAAATAGGGGCCCAGCGTCTCGATCGCCCCGACCGACAGCGGGCCCGACAGCGGCGCGTCCAGCTCCTGCGCCAGCGCCATCAGCCGCCGCGCTTCCAGCAGCACGCGCCGGGCCTGGGCCAGGATGACCTCGCCCTTGGCGGTCACCAGCACCGCCTTGGGGCCGCGCTCGAACAGCGACAGGCCCAGCGTCTCCTCCAGCTTGCGGATCTGCATGCTCAGCGCCGGCTGGCTGACGCCGCAGCGCTCCGCCGCCTGGCCGAAATGGCGCAGCTCGGCCACGGCGACGAGGTATTCGAGATCGCGCAGGGAGAGTCCGGACAGGGTCATGGCAGGGGTCTCAGGCGGGCGGGACCTTCTCAATATACGATAAGCAATTCCTATCTTCCATATAGGGTCGATCGATTGGACCTTATCGGTCGGGTCGGCGAGGCTGGGGTCCATCAGCAGGAGCCAGCCCCATGCCGACCACCGCCGGATCCATCGCCACCGCCCGCCGCCGGCGCATCGCCCTGGTGCTGCTGCAGATCGGCGGGCCGGACGGGCTCGACGCCGTCGGCCCGTTCCTGCGCAACTTCTTCTCCGACCCCGAGATTATCCGCCTGCCGGGCCCGCTGCGGACAATGGCGGCGCGCTGGATCGCCCATCGCCGCACCCCGGTGGCGCGCGAGATCTACCGCCAGCTCGGCGGCGCCTCGCCGATCCTGCTGCAGACCCGGGCGCAGGGGCGGGCGGTGGCGGCGCAGCTGCGCGACATCGGCGAGGTCCGGCCGTTCGTGGCGATGCGCTACTGGCATCCCTTCGCGGCGGAGATGGCGGCCGCGGTGCGCGATTGGGGGGCGGACGAGATCGTGCTGCTGCCGCTGTACCCCCAGTACTCGACCACCACCACCCGCTCTGCCCTGTCCGATTGGGATGCGGCAGCGCGTCGCGCCGGGCTCGCCGTGCCGACCCACCGGGTCGACGCAGCGCCCACCGATCCCGGCTTCGTCGCGGCCCAGGCCGAGCTGATCCACCGGGCCTGGCCGCAGGATGGTCGCCGTCACCGGCTGCTGTTCACCGCCCATGGCTTGCCGCTGTCGATCGTCCAGGCCGGCGACCCCTATCCCGACCAGATCCGCGCCTCGGCCGAAGCGGTGGTCGCGGCCCTCGGCATCCCCGACCTGGACTGGCGCATCGCCTTCCAGAGCCGGGTGACGCCGCAGCGCTGGCTGACCCCGGACACGGAGGTCGAGGTGCAGCAGGCCGGGCGGGACGGCGTCGGCCTCGTTCTGGTGCCGATCGCCTTCGTCTCCGAGCACTCCGAGACGCTGGTCGAACTCGACCGCGACTACCGGGCGGTGGCCGACAGGGCCGGCGTCCGGTCCTACATCCGCGTGCCCACCGTCGGCGTCCACCCGGCCTATATCGGCGGGCTGGCGGCCCAGGTGCGGCAAGCGATCGCCACCGACCCGCTGCGGGAGGCCGCATGATGCGCCCGAGCCTGAACGCCCTGATGTCCGACCTCGCCCGCCACGACGCCCAGCTGGTCCTGCAGAACGGCAGGGTCGGGGTGCAGGGCGACCTGCCGCCGGAGCTGCTGCTGCGGCTGCATCGCCACCGGCGCGACCTGCTGCCGCTGGTCGAACGCGGCAATCACTTATCCCGGCGATAAGAACCCTTATCGCACCGATAAGAACGATCGAATTCCCTTATCCCGGCACCGCCGCGATCCTCGGGTCATGGCGGATGTCGCCGCCCCACAGGAGCCCTTGATGACGACCCTCACCACCACCGCCGGCGCCCCGGTTTCCGACAACCAGAACTCGCTGACCGCGGGGCCGCGCGGCCCGGTGCTGATCCAGGATTTCCACCTGATCGAGAAGCTGGCCCATTTCAACCGTGAGCGGATTCCGGAGCGGGTGGTGCATGCCAAGGGCGCCGGCGCCTATGGCAGCTTCCGCGTCACCGCCGATGTCAGCCTCTGGACCTCGGCCAAGTTCCTGGGGCAGGTCGGGCAGGAGACCGAGGTGTTCCTGCGCTTCTCCACCGTCGGTGGCGAGAAGGGCTCGGCCGATGCCGAGCGCGACCCGCGCGGCTTCGCGCTGAAGTTCTACACCGAGGACGGCAACTACGACATCGTCGGCAACAACACGCCGGTCTTCTTCATCCGCGACCCGCTGAAGTTCCCGGATTTCATCCACACCCAGAAGCGCAACCCCGCGACCAACCTCAAGGACGCGACGATGGTGTGGGACTTCGCCTCGCTGTCGCCCGAGGTGCTGCACCAGTTCACCATCCTGTTCAGCGACCGCGGCACGCCGCGCGGCTATCGCCACATGGACGGCTTCTCCAGCCACACCTTCAGCTGGATCAACGCCGCCGGCGACCGGGTCTGGGTCAAGTATCACTTCAAGACCAAGCAGGGGATCCAGAACTTCACCGCCGAACAGGCGCAGACCATGATCGGCGTCGACCCCGACCACGCCACCCGCGACCTGTTCGCCTCGATCGAGGATGGCGACTTCCCGGCCTGGACGGTCTCGGTCCAGGTCATGACCGAGGCGGAGGCCGACAGCTTCCCGGTCGACCCGTTCGACCTGACCAAGGTCTGGCCGCATGCCGGCCACCCGCTGATCGAGATCGGTGAGCTGGTGCTGAACCGCAACCCGCAGAACTACTTCGCGGAGGTCGAGCAGTCGGCGTTCAGCCCGGCCAATGTGGTGCCCGGCATCTCCTTCAGCCCGGACAAGATGCTGCAGGGCCGGCTGTTCGCCTATGGCGACGCGCATCGCTATCGCCTGGGCGGCAATCACGGCCTGCTGCCGGTGAACCGGCCGCACGCCACCACGGCGCAGAATTACCAGCGCGACGGCCAGATGCGGTTCGACGACAACGGCAAGGGATCGGTGCATTACGAGCCGAACAGCTTCGGCGGGCCGAAGCAGGACCCGGAAGCGGCCGAACCGGCGCTGCCGATCCGCGGCCCGGCCGACCGCTACGACCACCGCGCCGGCAATGACGACTACAGCCAGGCCGGCGACCTGTTCCGGCTGATGGATGAGGGCGCCCGCACCCGGCTCCTCGACAACATCGCCGGTTCGATCCGCAGCGTGCCGGAGGCGATCCAGCGCCGCCAGATCGCGCATTTCGCCAAGGCCGACCCGGCCTATGGCGCCGGCGTGGCCCAGCGCCTGGGCCTGACGGTCGCGGTCGACGTCGCGGCCTGACCCCACAGGGCGGCGGCCGGTGCTCTGTGGGGCCGCCGCCCGGACTGGCCCGTCACTGCGGGGAGTGGCTCTCCCAATCCCCGGGGTGACGGGCTTTTTCTTGTGTCGGGGGTCGGGCAAGACGGGCTTACCCATCCCACACCGTCATCGCGAGGCGCGCAGCGCCGTGGCGATCCAGGCTGGCGCCGCCTCTGGCTGCACGACTGGATCGCGTCGCTGCGCTCGCGATGACGGTGAAGGATGGGCGGCACTGGGCAGCCTCCGGCGCCGGCGTCAGCCGGAGCCGAAGATGTGCTGGGCCAGGCTGATCCGGCGCCAGTTGTCGTTGCGCTCGCTTTCGGGGGCGCGTTCGACCGTGACCCAGCCGCCCCCGGGTGGCACCATCGCCGTCCCGGGCGGCGCGGTCGCCGGTGGGACGGTCGCATCCGGCGGTCCGGTGTCGCCGGGGCCAGGGTCGGGCGGCGGGGAGTCGGGCGGCACGGGCATGTCCGTCAGCGTCTTGACGACCCTGCCGTTCTCGTCGAACACCGCGCCGGTGTCGGTGTTGAGCATATAGACCTGACCCTCGGGCAGGCCGATATCGGCGGCCGCGATCGGGCGGAAGCGGCCGAGCCCGTATGAGGTCTCCGGCCAAGGTTCGAGCTGGACCCTCGTCTCCGCCGGCCCGGCCTTCGCGGCCTCGAACCAGACGGCGGTAACGCCCACCTTGCGGCA
>NZ_JBYRFX010000508.1:0-3342 GCF_057815775.1 Inquilinus sp. | reverse complement strand
CGCTCGATATCCGCGACCAGGGCCTCGGCCGCGGGGGGGCGGCCGACCGAGGCCAGCCAGCGCGGGGCTTCGGGCATCCCCAGGCGCAGCAGCCCGGCGATCAGGGCGCCGACGCCGCCCAGCACGAACATCACCCGCCAGCCAAAGACCGGGACCAGCAGACAGGCCATCAGGGCGGAGACGGGCAGGCCGGCGGTCACGGTGGTGGCGATCAGGCCGGACCAGCGGCCCCGCACCCGGGCCGGGAAGAATTCGGTGATGATGGAATAACCGACGACGGTTTCCGCGCCGAGGCCGAGGCCCATCAAAAAGCGCAGCGCGATCAGCGTCTCCATGTCGGGCGCGAAGGCGGAGGCGATCGCCGCGACGCCGAACAGGATCAGGTTGAGCTGGTAGGTGCGGCGGCGGCCGTAGCGGTCGCCGAGGAAGCCGGTCAGGAACGCCCCCAGCGTCATGCCGACGAAGGTCATCGAGATGAACAGGCCGTTCTGCGCCAAGGTCGAGAAGCCGCTGCTGTAGGCCGATCCGAGAACGCTGGCGGCGATGTAGATGTCGAAGCCTTCGAAGAACATGCCGACGGCGACGAGGCCGAAGACCTTGTGGTGGAAGCGCGAGACCGGCAGGCGGTCCAGCCGCGCGCCGATGGTGTCGCCTGTACTGGCGGATGACATTGGTGAAGCCCCCTTCATGTTTTTGGAAGGGGCCGCGGTTCATTCGATGACCGCGATCCCCTGGATCTCGATGAGCATGGCCGGGTCGGCAAAGCCGGTGACGGTGATCGCCGCGCTGGCCGGAAAGTCGGATCCGAAGAGCTCGGTCCGGATCTCGGTCATGCGGGTGGTGTGCCTGGGGTCGGTCAGGAACACCGTCATGGTGACGATGTCCTGCAGCTTGGCCCCGGCGTCTTTCAGCGTCGCTTCGATGTTGCGGAAGGTCTGGTAGGTCTGGGCCTCGAAATCGCCGGCCACACCGGCCAGAAGGATGCCGACGGCAAGTCCCTGGCCGGCGATCCAGACGATCCGGCCGCCTTCGGTGATCACGGCCGGCGAGAAGGCACGCGTCTTCTGCCAGGTGCCGCGGATGAATGTCTTTTTCATGAGAGCCTCCATGGACGATCTGCCCAATCCGGGCATCGATCTTACAATCGATTGCAGAACAATCGATTGTGGTCAAGCTGGTTTTGCAGTCTGCTGGGCCGCGATCGAATATGCGTGGCGGTGAACGGAAGAATGGCCCTGCCTCAACGAACCAATCGGCGGCCCGTGACCTTGAAGCAGGTGGCGGAGGCGGCGGGGGTGCATGCCTCCACCGTCTCGCGCGCCCTCAATCCGGCGACGCGCTCGATGGTGGCGCCAGCGGTCGTGGCGCGGGTGGTGAAGGCGGCGGCCAAGCTGTCCTACCGGCCCGATCCGGTGGCGGCCAGCCTGCGCACCGGCCGGTCCAAGCTGGTCGGCATCCTGGTGCCCGATATCGCCAACACCGTCTTCGCCCCGATCCTCAGCGGTGCCGGCGAAAGGCTGTCGGCACACGGCTATTCCGTCATCGTCGCCGATGTCGGCAATGACCGGGACCGCCAGCTGGAACTCGCGGCCGGGCTGCTGGCGCGCCGGGTCGACGGGCTGATCCTTGCCACGGTCAGCCGCGACGACCCGCTCGCCGCCTTCTGCCTGGAGCAGAACCTGCCGGCCGTGCTGGTCAACCGGGCCGAAACCCATGCGCGGCTGCCGGCGGTGGTGTCCGACGACGCGCTCGGCATGCAGCTCGCCGTGGACCATCTGGTGGAGCTTGGTCACCGCCGCATCGGCCACCTGGCCGGGCCGGCCGAACTTTCGACCGGCTTCCTGCGACGGCGCGGCTTCGGTCATGCGCTTTCGGCGCATGGCCTGGACCCGGCGGCGGCGCCCTGCGAAGTCGCAAAGGCCTACAATCGGGAGGAGGGGGCTGCCGCGATGCGCCGGCTGCTCGATGCGCATCCTGACGTCACGGCGATCGTGGCGGCGAACGATCTGCTCGCGCTCGGCGCCTATGACGTGCTGCGCGAACGCGGGCTGGAGTGCCCGCGCGACCTGTCGATCGTCGGGCACAACGACATGCCGCTGGTCGACATGGTGCAGCCGCCGCTGACGACGGTGCGCATCAGCCACCAGGAGATGGGTCGTCAGGCCGCCGATCTGCTGCAACAGGCGATCGAGCAGGACGGCATCGCCGTCCGCAACGTCGTGCTGCCGTCGCGGCTGATCGTGCGGGGCTCCACCGCCGCGCCGCGTCCGGATTCGCCTGCGTCGGCCAAGAAGGCGCCGCGCAACCGAAATGCCTGATGTCAGCCGGCGACGGCGGCGGGCAGCGGCATGGCCAGCAGGATGGTGGCGCACCGGTTGGTGGCGTTGTGCAGCGCCCGCACCTCGCCCGGCGCGATGCGGCAGGAATCCCAGCGGCGCAGCACCGCTTCCTCGCCGCCGCCCCCGGTCACGGTGACCTCGCCCTCCAGCACCAGGTACAGCTTCTCCAGCGGCGAGGCGTCGAGCGAGGTGCCGCCGCCCGGCAGCAGGTGGGAGGCGCCGAGCCACAGCATGGAGCTCGGCCCGGCCTCATGCCCCTGCAGCCGCAGGCAGCGCATGTCGTCATGCGCGGGTGGGTGATAGGCCGGGGCGTCGTCGAAGCGGGTGACCTGCATCACCGCACCCCGTTCGGCGCCAGCACGAGCCGGTCGCGGGTCGAGCCCAGCACCTTGGCATAGGCCTCTGCCGCCCGTTCCAGCGGATAGACCGACGACGGCAGCACCGGGAACGGCTTCAGTGCGCCGCTGTCGAAGCCGGGGGTCAGCTGCGCCAGGATCGACACGCTTTCCACGGTGCTCAGCGCCAGGGTGTCGATCCCGACATAGGTGTGGCGGCCGCGATAGAACTCCAGGATGTCGAACGGCACCGACCGCTCGATCGTGGCGATCAGGATCTGGCGCCCGTCCAGCGCCAGCAGGCGCCGCGCCGCCGCGAAATATGGGCTGCCGACGGTGTTGAACACGATGTCGGCGCCATGGCCGCCGGTCATGTCACGGATGCGATCGGCGACCGCGTCGCCGGAGGCGGCGACGATCTCGACTGGCCCGCTGTGATGGCCGTCGAACGATCCCTCCTGCCGGACGACACCGAAGGTGCGGGCGCCCAGCATGGTGGCGATCTGGATGGCGGCTTGGCCGACCTTGCCGGTCGCGCCCAGGATCGCCACGGTCTCGCCGGGCTTCGGGAAGCCGGAGCGTTCGAAGCCCTTCCACGCCGTGACGAAGGGGACGCCGACGGCGCCCGCCTCCAGCAGCGACAGCGCCTTGGGCTTGGCCCGCACGCT
>NZ_JBYRFX010000507.1:0-2348 GCF_057815775.1 Inquilinus sp. | reverse complement strand
TCGTTGACCGCCTGGGCCGGCAGCGCGAGCTGGCGGGCGATGTCGCTGCTGGAGGCACCGCGGGCGATCAGGGCCAGGCAGTCGCGCTCGCGCCAGGTCAGGTCGGTCTTGGTCTGCAGCAGGCCGATGGCCGTGCGCCGCGCGGTGTTGACGTCCAGGCGCCGCTCAATCTCCAGCGCCTGCCCGAGATGGGGGCCGAGGCGGTTCAGCAGGCGCAGCTGCGGCGGCTCCCATTGCGGCGCCCGCCGCGGCCGCCAGACCGAGATCATCGCGGGCAGCGACCCGGCCTTCGGGTGGTACTTGTGATCGATCCAGGCCAGGCTGGCATGCTGGTCCTGCGGCGCCAGGAAGTCGGTGTAGAATTCCGTCCGGACAAAATCCTCGTCCGGCACCAGCATGCGGTCGATGAAGACGGACCCGCCCGGCAGCCGCCGCAGCCAAGGCCGCAGCGGCGCCATCCCATGGTAGTAGGCGCCGTACAGGGCGACATAAGCGAGGTCGATGCCGCTGACCAGCGTCTCCACCGGCAGCCCCGGGTCGAAGGGTCGCTGCAGCACCGCCGCAGCCCCGCCGAGCATCTCCGCCAGGCCGTCCAGCACCAGGACCCAATCCTGGTCGCCGACGGCGGCGTCGTAGATCTGCCCGATCAGGCCCAGGAACTCTCGCTCTTCCGGCACGGCGCACCATCCTGACGACGGATTGGCCCTGACGGGGCGACCGGCCCCGCCGACGGAGTGATATAGCACGCCGCCGCCGAGTCGGCGGCAACGGCTGTAACAATCCTGGAGTGCGAATGTGTCTCCAAAGTGCCGGTCAGGATGATGCCAGGGTCAGCGGTGCCGCGCTTCCCCCTCAGATTCAGGGGGAGATCACACTTCCGCCGGGGCGGCCTCGGTCTCGGCCTTCAGCCGCGCGGCACCGAAGGCCACGCCGCGTCGCTCGGGCCCGAAGGCGATCAGCACGGCGATGACCACCGCCACCACGCCGGTCACCAGCGCCATCGCCAGCCCGTAATCGTTGCCGTGGCCGACGGCGATATGGGTCTGCAGGGTGAGGTTGATCGCCGCCAGCAGGTTGCCGGTCTGGTAGACGAAGCCAGGGAAGGTGCCGCGCGCCTCCTCCGGCGACAGCTCGTTCAGATGCGCCGGGATCACGCCCCAGGCGCCCTGCACTGCGACCTGCATGAGGAAGGCGCCGGCCGCCAGTGTCACTGCGCCGGTGGAGAAGGCCCACAGCGGCAGGGCCGGCAGCGCCAGCAGCGCGGCGATGACGATCACCCGGCGCCGGCCGAAGCGTTCCGACAGCACGCCGGCGGCCAGGCCGCCGATGATGGCGCCGATGTTGTAGACGATGGCGATCAGGCTGACCTCGTGCGGGGTCATGCCGTGCTGGACTTTGAGGAAGGTCGGATAGCTGTCCTGGGTGCCGTGGCTGAAGAAGTTGAAGGCGGTCATCAGCACGATGGCATAGAGGCCCAGCCGCCAGTGCCGCCGGATGGTGTCCAGCAGCGTGATCGGTGCCGCCGTGGTCCGGCTCTCGGTCCAGGAGGGCGATTCCGGCACGCTGCGGCGGATGTACAGCACCAGCAGGGCGGGCAGCACGCCGATCATGAACATGCCGCGCCAGCCGATCGAATCGTAGAACAGGCCGTACACCACCGATGCCAGCAGGTAGCCGGTCGGATACCCCGCCTGCAGCAGGCCGGAGACGAAGCCGCGCGACCGCACCGGCACCGTTTCCATGGTCAGCGAGGCGCCGACGCCCCATTCGCCGCCCATGGCGATGCCGTACAGCATGCGCAGGACCAGGAGCACGGTGAAGGTGGGGGAGAAGCCCGAGGCGAATTCCAGCACGGAATACAGCAGCACATCGACCATCAGCGTCGGCCGGCGGCCGAAGCGATCGGCGGCGCGGCCGAACAGGAAGGCACCGATCGGCCGCATCACCAGCGTGCCCGTGACCAGCCAGGAGGTGGTCTCGGGGCTGGTGCCGAATTCCTGGGTGATGTCGGTGAGGATGAAGATCAGAAGGAAGAAATCGAAGGCGTCGAGAGTCCAGCCGAGAAAGCTGGCAATGACGACGCTGCGCTGCTGGGCGGTCCATCCCTGCATGTCGAGCCCCTTGAGCCATGGCCGCGGCGTGGCGGCGCCCCCTCCGCCGTCGCCCGCCGCTTTGGCCCAGTTCATCCCTTGATGTCGCGCCCGTCTTGCGCGCATCGGGCATGGCTCATGTGTCGGAACCGATTTCAGCCGTAGCCGCTTCCGCCTCTTCGGAAATGACCAGGTAACGACTTCGTCTCATCAGATATGGACGCAGGACGTCAGAGGTGTGCGATGGACGATGGCAAG
>NZ_JBYRFX010000506.1:0-6476 GCF_057815775.1 Inquilinus sp. | reverse complement strand
AGGTCCGGGCCCTGGAGGCCATGGACTACATCGTCTCCACCATCCACATGCAGGGCTTCTCCCGGCTGTTCCGTCCCGCCAATTTCGCCCCTGACGAGGCCGATCACGACAAGGTGAAGGCGCGCGGGCGGGAGATCCTGGGCAAGGGCCTTGAGCTGCTCGACTCGGCGCTGGAGGGACGGGACTACCTGGCAGGGTCGCTGTCGGTCGCGGACGCCGCCCTGTACTATGTCCACTTCTGGGCTGCCGAGCGGCTGCAGATCCCGCTGCCGGCGAATTGCGCTGCCCACTACCAGCGGATGAAGGCCCGCCCGGCCGTGCAGAAGGTCCTGGCCACCCACGGCTTCGCCGCCTGATACCCGGCCGTTCGGGAGAAATCGAGAGCCGGATCGCCGGAAAGCGGTCCGGCCTTTTGCTTGACAGGGGCCGGTTGCCGCCGTATTGAACCATATGGTTGAATAACCGGATGGTTCAGCAACATGATTGTCAGTGACCAGGCCGAAGCTGCGGCGCCGGAGACGGCTCACGAGCTTGTCATCACCCGGATCCTCGACGCCCCCCGCAGCCTGGTGTTCAAGGTCTGGACCCAGCCCGAGCACATGGTGCGCTGGCTTGGCCCGAAGGATTTCACGGCGCATTCCGCCCGGCTCGACCTCCGGCCCGGCGGCGCCTGGAGCGCCCGCATCGTTTCGCCCGAGGGCAAGGAATATGGGATGGGCGGCGCCTATCGCGAGGTGGCGGCGCCGGAGCGCCTGGTGTTCACCTTCGCCTGGGACGAGAACGGCGAGCGCGGCCACGAGACGCTGGTCAGCGTCAGCTTCGCCGACTGGGACGGCAGGACGGAGCTGACCTTCCGCCATACCGGCTTCGAGACACTGGAAAGCCGCGACGGCCATCATGGCGGCTGGAGCGAATGCTTCGACCGGCTGGCAGCCTATCTGGATCAGGATATCGGAGGCGCGGCATGAAACGCGCCTATCACGGCAGCTGCCATTGCGGCGCAATCCGCTTCGAATGCGATCTCGACCTCGCGGCCGGAACCAGCCGCTGCAACTGTTCGATCTGCACCAAGGGGCGGTTTTGGAAGGCGATCGCCCGTGCCGCCGATTTCCGGCTGCTGCAAGGCGAAGACTTCCTGGCGGAGTATCGCTTCATGGGCGCGGCCGGCGGCACCATCCATCACCGGTTCTGCCGGCATTGCGGGGTGAAGCCGTTCGGGCGCGGGGAGATGGCAGCCCTGGGCGGCGTGTTTTACGCCGTCAATCTCGGCTGCCTCGACGACACCACGGTGGCGGAGCTGGCCGAGGCGCCGGTCGTGTTCGAAGACGGCCGGGCCGATCGCTGGGACCGGCCGCCGGCGGAAACGCGCCACCTCTAGGCGGCGCGTTTCCCTCGGCAGAGACCGGGCCGTCAGTAGGCCGGGGCAACGACCGTGCGTTGCGGCGTGACGACCGTGGTGCCCGGCGTGACGACAGCGGGCGGCTGCTGGACCACAGTGGTCGGCCGGTCCGGCGGGGTGTTGTTCACCGTGCAGGCGGCCAGCAGGGGCAGCCCGACCAGGGCGATGGCAAATGTCTTGATACGCATGTCCAATCCTCCAGTTCGGGGGGAAGCGGCACGAATCGACACCGCGTTCAGGACCCAACAGGACGACTTCGAAGACCGTTCCCCACAGCGCAGCCGCACTTCAGCTCGCAAAAGACAGAGCCGGATGATTCCTCATCCGGCTCTGGGGATCGCACCGGCACGGCGGCCCCGGGAAGCGGGGCACCGCATGGGTGGCCTGGCGGCTGTGGGCCGCGGGCCGCCGTGCCGGCAACCGGCCCCAAAGGGCCGGTATCGGAAGGCCGGCGTCAGTAGGACGGCTGTACGACGGTGGTGCGCGGCGTCACATAGGTGGTGGTCCCCGGCATGACGACGGCGGGGGCCGGCTGGGTGACGACCGTGGTCGGACGCTCCGGCGCGGTGTTCACGGTGCAGGCCGCAGCCAGAAGAGAAAGCCCGGCGAGCGCGACAATCGTTGCAATAGAACGCATCTCACGTCCTCCAGTTCAGCAAAGCGGCTCGAATCGAGGCCGCGACGCAAACCCAACGGGACGAAGGGGCAATGCGTTCCCCTGGTATTTTGCAGGCAATTCCGGAAAGGCCGCGATTTTCGCTCAGGGCTCGGCGGCGCCGTGGCTCTCGCGCAGCTTGCGGGCATCGCGCCGGTTCAGGATCACGGCGCTGGCGATGACGAAGGTCGCCACCACCAGGATGATGATCGTCGCCAGCGCGTTGATGTCGGGCGTCAGCCCCAGCCGGACCTTGGAGAAGATCAGCATCGGCAGGGTGTTGGCGCCGGGGCCGGAGGTGAAGGTGGCGATCACCAGATCGTCCAGCGACAGGGTGAAGGCCAGCAGCCAGCCCGACACCATGGCCGGGGCCAGCAGCGGCAGGGTGATGTCGACCATCACCTGCCAGGGCCGGCTGCCGAGATCGGCCGCCGCCTCCTCGATCGAATGGTCCATGTCAGCCAGCCGCGACTGCACCACGACGGCGACATAGGCCATGCAGAAGGTGACATGGGCGATGGTGATGGTCATCGCGCCGCGCCCGGCCGGCCAGCCGAAGGTGTCCTCCAGCGCCACGAACAGCAGCAGCAGCGACAGGCCGGTGATCACCTCCGGCATCACCAGCGGCGCGGTGACCATGCCGGCCAGCAGCAGCCGGCCGCGGAACCGGCCGAGCCGGGCCAGGGCGATGCCGGCCAGGGTGCCAAGGATGGTGGCGAGGGTGGCGGAGACGGCGGCGATCTGCAGGCTGAGCAGTGCGGCATCGATGATCTGCTGGTTGCCCCACAGCGCGGCGTACCATTTGGTCGAGAACCCGCCCCACACCGTGGCCAGCCGCGACGCGTTGAACGAGAACACGATCATCGACGCGATCGGGCCGTAGAAGAAGATGAAGCCGGCCACCAGCCAGACCGTGAGGAAACGGGACCGGCCGCGCATCAGGCCCCTTCCCCCCGCGCCTGGCGGTTCTGGAACCACAGGATCGGCACCACCAGCAGCATCAGCAGCACCACGGCCACCGCCGAGGCCACCGGCCAGTCGCGGTTCGAGTAGAATTCATTGAACAGCACCTGGCCGATCATCGGGCTGGACGGGTTGCCCAGCAGCGCCGGGATCACGTATTCGCCGGTCGCCGGGATGAACACCAAGAGCGAGCCGGCGACGATGCCGGGCAACGACAGCGGCAGGGTGACGTCGAGGAACACCCGCCAGGGCCGCGATCCCAGGTCCATCGCCGCCTCGACCAGGCTCTGGTCCAGCTTCTCCAGCGTCACGTAGAGCGGCAGGATCATGAACGGCAGGTAGGAATAGACGATGCCGAGATAGACCGCGAATTCGGTGTTCATCATCTCGATCGGCTGGTCGAGGATGCCGGTCCAGACCAGGAAGCCGTTCAGGATGCCTGACTTGTTGAGGATGCCCATCCAGGCATAGATCCGCAGCAGGAACGAGGTCCAGAACGGCAGGATGACGAACAGCAGCAGGATGTTGCGCGCCCCCGGCGACGACCGGGCGATGCCATAGGCGATGGGATAGCCGCACAGCAGGCACAGCACGGTCGAGATGACCGCGATCTTGACCGAGTTCAGGTAACCGTCGAGGTACAGCCAGTCCTGGGTCAGGAACACGAAGTTGTCGAGCGACGCCGTGATCCGCGGCCAGGTCCCTTCGCTCCAGTCCAGCAGCGCCGAATAGGGTGGCCGGCCGATGATGCTTTCGGCCAGGCTGATCTTCAGCACGATCAGGAACGGCACCAGGAAGAACAGCGCCAGCCAGAGATACGGGATGCCGATGATCAGGCCGCGCCAGGCGTCGCCGACCCGGCGCAGCGCCAGGCGCCACAGCGGCCCGGCCGGCCCCCCAGGGTCCGGTGTCGCGCTCATTCCGTCAGCAGCAGCGACGCGGCGGGAGTCCAGGACAGCCAGACCCGGTCATCCCAGTCGACCGGCCGGTCCTCCTCCCGCCCGCGGCGCTCATTCTGCCGGCTGACCGAGACCAGCCTTCCGTTGCCGAGCCGCACCCGGAACAGCGAGCGGTCGCCGAAATAGCCGAGGTCGTAGACCATGCCCTGCAGCGTGTTGGTGCTGGCCTGGGTCGGCTCGCGCCCGATCGCGATCTTCTCCGGCCGCACCGCGACCGAGACCGGCGCCCCGGCCAGGACCGGGCCGGCATGGGCGACGGTCAGGGTCCCGGCCTCTGCCGTCGCGACCGTCACCCGCCCGTCGGCCACGCTTTCGACCGTGCCCTCGAACAGGTTGATCGAGCCGATGAAATCGGCCGAGAAACGGCAGTTCGGGTATTCGTAGATGTCGGTCGGCGTGCCGGTCTGCACGATCCGGCCGCGATTCATCACCGCGATCCGGGTCGACAGGGCCATCGCCTCCTCCTGGTCGTGGGTGACGACGATGAAGGTGACGCCGACCTGGTACTGGATGGTCATCAGCTCGAACTGGGTCTGTTCGCGCAGCTTCTTGTCGAGCGCGGCCAGCGGTTCGTCGAGCAGCAGCAGCTTCGGCTTCTTCGCCAGCGCCCGGGCCAGGGCGACGCGCTGGCGCTGGCCGCCGGACAACTGGTGCGGCTTGCGGTGCTCGAAACCCTGCAGCTGCACCAGTTCCAGCATCTCGGTGACACGGTCGCGCCGCTCGGCCGCGGTCATCGCCTCGTGCTTCAGGCCGTAGCCGATGTTCTTCCCGACATTCATGTGCGGGAACAAGGCGTAGGACTGGAACATCATGTTGACCGGCCGCGCATAGGGCGGCGTCCGGGTCATGTCCTGGCCGTCGATCAGGATGCGGCCGGCGCTCGGCGTCTCGAAGCCGGCCAGCATGCGCAGCAGGGTGGTCTTGCCGCAGCCGGAACCGCCGAGCAGGCAGAACAGCTCCTTGCGGTGGATCTCGAGATCGACGGCGTCGACCGCGGTGAAGTCCGCGAACTTCTTGGTCAGCCCCTCGATCCGGACGACCGGCTTGGCCTGCGGGTCGAGCCAGGGCCGGTCCTTGGTGTCCGGATAGCGCTCGGCGCCGGCCATCGAGGACCTACTGCCCCGATTTGATCTGGCTCCAGGCCCGGGTGCGGGCGCGGAGCGCGGCCTGGGGCAGGTCGGCCGGCACATACAGCTTCGCCCGCGTCGCCGCATCCGGGTAGATCGCCGGATTCTCCAGGATGTCCTTGTTGACGAAGGGCTCCGACGCCTTGTTGGCGTTGGCGTAGTTGGTGAAGTTGGTGGCGGCGGCGATCACCTTCGGCCGCATCATGTAGTTGATGAAGACCAGCGCGTTGTCCGGGTGCGGCGCGTCGGAAGGGATCAGCCAGCCGTCGAACCAGGCCGGCCCGCCGCTGTCGGGCACGGAATAGGCCAGGTTGATCTTCACCCCCGCCTCTGCCGCCCGGCTGGCCGCGGTGGCATAGTCGCCGGACCAGGAGAAGGCCAGGCACAGCTCCTGGTTCGGCAGCTGGTTCAGGTAGTTGGCGGAATCGACCGCCTTGATGTACTGCCGGATCGGCTTGAACAGCGCCGCCGCGGCCTGGTAGTCCTTCGGATCCTGCGAATTCGGGTTCTTGTGCAGGTAGGACAGCGCCAGCGGGATCATGTCGGTCGGCGATTCCAGGATCGAGATGCCGCAATCCGCCCATTTCTTCGCCAGCTCGGGCTTGAACAGCATGTCGAGCGAGGTGACCGGCGCATCGGCCATCCGCTGCTTGATCATGTCGACATTGTAGGCGAAGCCGACCGTGCCCCACATATACGGCACCAAATACTCGTTCCCCGGGTCATGGGCGGCGACGATCTTCAGGATATCGGGGTCGAGATTGCCGTAATTGGTCAGCTTCGCCTTGTCGATCTTGGCGAACACCCCGGCCTTGACCAGCGGCGGGATCAGATGCGAGCCGTGCAGCACGACGTCGTAGCCGGAATGGCCGGCCATCATCTTGGCGTCCACCGTCTCCGACGCGTCATAGGTGTCGTAGACCACCTTGATGCCGGTTTCGGCCTCGAAATCCTGGATCGTGGTCTCGCCGATATAGTCGACCCAGTTGTAGACGTTGACGACCTTCTCCTCATCCGCCAGCGCCGGCAGCGCCGCACCGAGAAGAAGCGCCGTCGCGGCCAGCAGCCGGATCGCCTGGGGGGAACGGGTCATCGCCTTGCTCCCTAATGCCTCACCCTGCCGGCCGGTTTTGTGTCGCTGTGCCGCGGCCGTCGGCACGTCTATTCAGAGCCCGCTTCGCCGGATTTCTCCAGCGGATTCTTTACCGAATCCCTACGGTCCGATCGTGCCGGCCAAGCCCCGCTTCAGCAGGCTGCCGGCGATGATCAGGCGCTGGATCTCGCTGGTGCCCTCCCAGATGCGGTCGACCCGCAATTCGCGGCTGAACCGTTCCGCCACATTCTCGCGCATGTAGCCGCGGCCGCCGAAGATC